>DATGVD010000107.1:0-8304 GCA_035300785.1 Pyrinomonadaceae bacterium
CCAGAGCGAGAGGGGGAAACAAAAGAGGCGGGAAAAGTCCCGCCTCTAAACGTGAATGATTATCTCGAGCGACTATGGCTGCGACATCCGCGCTCGCTTGGCGGCCTGGGCCAGATCGCGCGCGCGTGGTTCCACTTCGATCGCCTTGGCCACCTGGGGATCCTCCCGCATCACAACTTGCAGTGCGCTCACGCTTCCATAGGCTGCCGTCGCCAGATTGAAGCGCAACTGCGTCTCGATAAACGAACGATTGCGATCGAGCTGTGGCGCCAGGGTTTTCCAGTTGGCTTCGTTCGCGACGTAATCACTGAACGCCTTGAACAATTCGCCGGTGATTGGGAAATCAGCGGGCTCGATGACATGGCCAAATTCGATTGCCCGATCGACTTTGTATTTGTCGAAACCCGCAACGCGTCCTATCGCCAGGTCGCGCGCAAAGAAGAAGATCGGATCGCGCAGGCGAAGTTGCACGCTGCTGACAGTCTGCCGCTTGACCGGTTCGTCCGGTGTGATTCCGCCGCCGCCGTAGACCGGTCTGCCGGTATCGGTCTTGCTGGCCGGCCCGACCGGCTTGCCCTGGTTGGGATCTTCGCCACGGAGCGTGCCCCCGCGATAGATGTAGTTGTAATAGTCCCCGTTGGAGTAGTCACGCTGAATCAATCGTCCTGACGGCGTGAAGTACTTCGCCGAAGTCAGCGTCAAGCCGGCGCAACCCTCAACACATTGTTCCGGTACGGTGATGATGCTTTGCACCAGGCCTTTGCCGAAACTGGTTTCGCCGACAATCAGCGCACGGTCGTGATCCTGCATTGCCCCCGCGACAATTTCGGAGGCCGAAGCAGTGAAATCGTTAACCAGAACCACCAGCGGCGTGTGATCGGGATCGGTGTTGCGCGCTCTGTATTCATAGTCGTTCAACCCGTTGCGTCCCTTCTGGGTCAGAATCAATTGTCCTGCGGGAAGAAAAACGTCCGCGACGCGAATGGCCTGATCGAGCAATCCGCCCGGGTTATTGCGCAGGTCAAGCACGAGCGAGGTCATACCCTTCGCGCGCAAAGACTCGAGTTTTTCCCTCAGACCCTTGGCCGTGTCGCGATTGAACCCGCGAGTCATGTCGATGTAACCAACGCCCGGACGAATCAGGTAACCGTCAGGCACCGAGGGCTGAGGCACCGCAGCGCGCGTGATTTCGATGACCTCGGTCTTGCCGGTATTGGCGTGAGTAATCGTCAACTTCACATGCGAGCCGAGCGGGCCCCGAATCTTGTCGCGCACTTCGGCTGAGGGCCTGGCGTGCATCGAGACACCGTCAACCGCATCGATGCGATCGCCAAAGCGCAAACCCGCGCGCGCGGCCGGCGCGTCCTGGAACGTCGCCGCGACATAAGTATCCACCGAATCGCCGATTGAATAATTCAGGATCGAGGCGCCGATGCCAAAGTATTCGCTGCGCTGGTCGGTCATCATCTCTTCGAACTCTTCCTTGTCGAAATAGTTCGAATGCGGGTCGAGCGACCGCAGCATGCCGCCGATCGACGACTTGTAAACGTTGTTGAGGTCGAGCTTATTGCCGTCGATATAGTTTTGCTGAATCACGCTCAGCGCTTCGCCGAAATCCTGGTTGACGGCCTCGGTCGGGTTGTTCGGGTTGCGCACGCGCGGGCGGCGCCCCGGCGGAGCAGTCGGCGCCCCCGTCTTGCCGGTGGAACTGGTTCCAGCCGAGGTGTTTGACTGATTCTGTTTCTGTTGAGCCAGAACAAAAGCCGGAAGAGACACGGCAAAGATGATCAGCGCTAACAGCGCCAGCGAGAATCTATTTTTCACTGCAAACCTCACGGTAATTAGACGGCCATCGGTTTGGGGAGCCCAATTGTTCGTTCGCGACCCTCGGGTCGTTTGGCAATCTTAACGGATGCTTGGAAACGGAGCAAGGTTGCGTCGCCTGCTCGCCAATCAAATCTCACGCCGCGTGCATCAGCGCCGTGCGCATCGCGGCGGCGGATTGCCAGCGGTTCGCCGGGTCTTTGGCGAGGGCGCGTTCGATCACTTCGGCGACTCTGCCGGGAACGTCGGGTACGCGCTGAAGCAGCGGAATGATTGGGCCTTCGAAGATAGCTCTAACTGTGGAAGCGATGTCGTTCCCGGGGCCGAGGTCGAGCGCGGTGTCGCCGGCGAGCAGGCTGTACGCAGTCATGCCGATGGCGTAGATGTCGGACGTGGGACGCACGTTGCGAAAATCTTTGATCTGTTCCGGCGGCATGTAGGCAAACGTGCCGGCCATGTCGCCGGCCATTGTGATGCCGCTCATGCCCGATTGCGTGAAGCTTTTCGCCAGACCGAAATCGGTGAGCTTGGCGATCAGATTCGGCGCCGCGCCGCTAATCAGAATGTTCGACTCTTTGATATCGCGATGAATGTAGCCCTTTGTGTGCGCGTACGACAGTGCGTCGAGCGCCTGCGAAATGATGTCGATCGCCTGCGCGTAGGGCAATCGGCCACCCTGCGCGTCGGCCAGGCGCGCTGCGTCTGAGCCGTCCACAAATTCAGTGACCAGATATACCGCGCCGTTGTTGGTGCCGCTTCGGATAAAGCGCACGATGTTAGGATGATCCAAAGCGGCGGCCACGTCGATCTCGCGCATGAAGCGACGGAGCGACTGGCCACTGACGGCGACTTCCGGAAGCAGAGTTTTGATCGCAACTGAACGCCCGGAGGCCTCTTCACGCGCCAGCATCACACAGCCCATGCCGCCGCGGCCCAGCATCTTGATCATCTCGTAACCGGGAACCGGGGCCGGCCGGCGTTTCAGTTCTTCGCGGCACTCTTCGCAAATGAAAGTCATGGGCTCGTCCTGGGGCGAGCCTTCGGTCTGTTCGCGACGGCCGCAGTTGCCGCACTCGACCATCATGATTGTCGGCCGCGTCAAAGTGGGAGCTTCCGAACCGTCAATCGTCACGTTTTGATCGGCTTGCACTTCGACTTCGAGCACCGTCTGGCCGCCCTGGACGCGATCGCCGCTCACCAGGTGCGCTTCGGGAACTTTCTTGCCGTTTACGAACGTGCCGTTGGTCGAACCCAGGTCGCGCAGAAAGCAGCGCGGCGGCGCAATCTCCAGCAGGCAATGATGGCGCGAAAAGAATTTGTCTTCGGGAAGATAAAGGTGCGCGCTGTCGCTGCGTCCGATCAGAAACGTGTCGTGCTGATCGAAAGTGAACTCGCGCCCGCGGTAAGGGCCGGCCAAAACTCGTAAGGTGACTCGCATCGGCGGAACATTATCTGTTGATTTCGAGATCGTCGAAGGCCACCTCGCCGGCGTCGCTCGTATAGAACCCGACGCGTCCGGTCTTATAGCCCGCGGTATCGGTAATGGAGGTGATAAATTGACCGTTGATGTAAAGGTCAAGTGTGAGACCGCTAATTCTGACTTCAATCTGATTGGGACTGGTGCCCGTGCGAATCACGCTCGACGAAGTCCAACTGACGAGGTTGGTTTCAACTCCGGCCTTGTGCAGGATGATCTTGTACTTGGGCTCCGGACCGTTGTAGATCAAAAAGCCGTAGTCTTCGAGGCTCCCGTCCTTCTTATTCTTAGCTCCGTGCACGACCATGCCGTAGCCCGTGCTTGGAGGATTCCCGTCAATGCTGCGCAGTCCGACCTTCACCGTGGCGTCCTTGGTGTAGTACTCCTTCTTTTCCGGCGCATACAATTCGATGAAGCGGCCGTTGATCGCATGCATGTGGTATTCCTCGTCCGAATACCAGGCGCGGCCGTCGTCCCAGGTGCCGGTGGTCCAGCTTTGAGCGGAAAAGTCATCCGTGAAAGTCGACGGCGTCGAACTCGTGTCCGTGTTCTCGTTGGTGTTGTCTGAGTTCGTGTTCTTATTGCGGTTGGCCGATTTCCAGTTGGCGTTATTGGAATTGTTCGAATTGTTCGCCACGCGATTGTTGTTGTTGTCGTTGGTGGTGACGCGCGCAACCGCGAAAATCAATATGACAACTCCGATTCCCATTAACAACAGCACCGCGCCAATGCCGAGCACCCAGGGCCAGACGCTGCGTTTCTGAGTTTGCGGCGGCGGCATGGGCGACCAGGCGGGCGGTGGCGTGAGCGGTGGCGGCGCGGCTTGGCCTGGATTGTAAGCGATGGTCGGCTGCGGCGTTGTATCGCGCGCCTGCGGATACTGTACGGTGGCGCTGGCGTCAGGAGGCGGCGGCCCACTCGCGACGGTTAGCGGCGAACCATCATCAAGACAAAAGCTCAGAGCATCGTCCGTGTAAGTGCGATTGCATTGGGGACAGCGCTTCATGTTAAGGCCTCGTTTCCTGTAAATCAGATTATCGGCGAACTCGATGCGCAGGCGCGGGAAGTCTATACGAGAAGGTGAAGGTCACTCAAGGGGAATCGCTGAAGTGTCAGAACCGCGAGCGGTAGCGACCGGATCAGAAACGCAACTTGGAGAGCACCGAGCATCAGGGTCTCGGTTTTGTCAAAGGCGCGTGGTAGGTCCCGGTCGCTACCGCTCGCGGTTCTGACACTCCGCTCTCTACAGAGTGCGGCCGCAGCGCCCGCAGAATCTCGTCCCTGGCGGATAACTGGTGCGGCAACCGGCACAGACAACTTCAACCGGGCGCGGCGCCGTCCACGCGATCTCGGCGCCGCCCAGCGACGCGCCGCAGCGCCCGCAGAATTTGGTGCCCGCGGGTTGGTCAAAGGCGCAGCGCGAACAGCGAATCTTACTCGCCGCGGGCCCGGAGCCGGGTCCGCTCTGCGGGCCGCCCAAACTCTGCGGCGCGCTTCCCTGCTGGGTCGAGGCGCCAAGGGTGACGGTTTGAAAGGAAGTGTTGCCGCAGCGTCCGCAAAATTTTGCACCCGCCGCAAAGCGCGCCCCGCACCTGGTGCAGGCGACGACGCCAGGCGTGGTTAAGGTCACGCCGGAAGCGCTGCCCAGACTGCCGCCTTGCGATGGCGACAGGCCGCTGGAGGGGGCAGACTTGAACTGCGCCTGAATGATCTGCTCATCAGCGTCCGGGCGTATTTCGATCACGCGCTCGTCATCTTCATCACCCGCGTGGGCGACGCGCAGCACGTGCTGACCCGGCGGAATCGATTTCAGGATGACTCGGCCGGATCGTCCGATGCTGCCGTGGCGTTCGTCGTCAACGTAAACTTCCGCGCCCGTGGGCGCCATGATTACCAGCCGCGATTCGCCTTCGTCTTCGGTTTGCGACGCGTCATTGGTCGCCTGCTCGAATTCAGCGAACCAGCCGGCGACGGTGGGCGAGCGTTTGTCCGCATCCTTCTCGAGCGCGTGCATCACCGATTTTTCTACGGTCGCCGGAATATCAGAGCGCAAGGTGCTAAGGGCCGGCGTTTCCTGCGTCAGCTTTTGCGCGAAGATTTGCATGATGTCGCCGGTAAACGGCGGCCGCCCGCCGAGCATGTGATAAGCCATCGCGCCGAGCGCATAGACATCGGCGCGCGCGTCGAGCGTGACGCCCGCCTGCATCTGTTCCGGCGCCATGTATTCAGGCGTGCCGAGAATTCCGCGCGACGCCGGCCCGCTCCCGGAAGTCAGACCTGACAAGCTCTGGCTGATGATCTTGGCCAAACCAAAGTCGCCGACTTTGACGATGTCATCGCCGGCGATCGTGCCGTCCTTTTTCTTTCTTTGGACGATGAAGACGTTCGCGGGTTTCAGATCGCGATGCAGAATCCCTTCGTCGTGCGCGGCTTCGACGCCGGCGCTGATTTGCCGCAACAACGCGAGCGCGCGCTGCACCGTGACCGTGCCTTCGCGGCGCAGGAGCTGATAGAGCGATTCGCCTTCGACGTATTCCATCACCAGAAAGAAGATGCCTTCCTCGCTTTTGCCAAAATCAGTCACGTCAATGACGTTCGGATGTTGAATAGAGGCCGCGGTGCGCGCCTCGCGCTCAAACCGCGCGATTGCTTCGCCTTCCTGGAGGTCTTCGTCAGAGAGCACGTCAGGCCGAATTGTTTTCACCGCGACGCGCCGCGTGATCAGGTTTTCATCGCGCGCCAGATACACCTGGCCCATAGCGCCGCGGCCGAGACGCTTCCCGAGGCGGTAGCGCCCATTCAAGAGCGTTGTGCCGGGCAGGGTGATTTTCGTCTTCGCCTGATCGTCGGGACAGAGGACGGCGTCGTCTTCAAAGCATCGTTCACATCGTGGGCATTCGCGCATTGCAGGTTGAGTTCGATTGGGAAGAATAGGGTTTTGCCCTGGTGCGGTCAATTGAATATGTGTCAGAAGCCCCACCGTCAGAGAGGGCCAGTTTGAGAAGGAAGCCCTCGCTTAGGTGCGCGCCACTGACACTTTGAGCGCGGAAAACCTCACGAAATAAATGCTTTGACTTGATGGGCCAAGTGGCCCATAATTCCCTCCCCTCGCCGGGGAGAGAGACGAGGGCGAGCTGGTTGGAGAAGGCTCGGGAAAAATGCGGGCGCGATGCCCGCGTTTGTGTCTGTAGCATAGACTTTAGTCTGTGGCTCCACGGAAACGACACAGACTGAAGTCTATGCTACACGGAGGATCCTGATGCGATCGATTTGGAAAGGCCACATACGTTTCTTGTTCGTCGCGATTCCGGTGCGTATCTATAACGCCGTCGAAGCTTCAGAGCGGATTCAGTTCAATCAACTGCACCGGGAGGATTTCGGTCCCATCGGTTACGACAAGCGGTGCAAAAAGTGCGGCCAGGTCGTGACCAACGAAGAAATCACCAAGGGCTATCAGTACGAAGCCGACCGCTACGCGATCGTCGAGCCGGAAGAGATCGCGAAAGTCAAAATCAAAACCAACAAGGCCGTGGACATCATGGGCTTTGTCGATGCATCAGAGATTCCGACGACGTTCTTCGACGCGCCCTACTATGCCGGCCCGGACGGCCCGGTCTCCGAAAAGCCCTACGCCCTGCTGCGCCAGGTTTTGCGGGACACCGGCAAGGTTGGCCTGGCGAAAGTCGTTCTGCGCGATCGTGAGGATCTGGTCGCCGTGCTGCCGCTCGAGAACGGCATCGTCCTGCAGAAGCTGCGTTACCCGGCCGAGATTCGCAGCATCAAGGAAGTACCTGAAATCGAAAGCGCGCAAAAGATCGACAAAAAGGAATTGACCCTCGCCACGAGTCTGGTCGAACAGATGATCACTTCCTTTTCCGACATCGACACTGTCGATCACTATCACGAAGCCCTGCGGAAATTGATTGACCAGAAGATCAAAGGCAAGAAGGTCGTGGAGTTTGAAAAGGTCGAAGACGTGCCGCGCCTGGACATCATGAGCGCGCTGAAGAAGAGCCTGCAGGCCTCGACGCGCAAGCCGATGGTCAAAGCCGCTACGGCAACAAAGAAAAAAGCCGCGCTCACCCTCGTCAAAGCAAAGCCGGCGGCGCGAAAACGCAAGGTCGGCTAACCCTCGTCGCCCCCCTCTTTCGGGGCGCGCTACTAACCGAATCGAACGACGCCGCAGCGTCTCGCGTGACTTTGAGCAACTGCCAGTCGCGTGCTACTTTGAAATGCGTTTCGAAGACTTATTCATCAGCCAGGAAGGATTTACTTGCAAGCAATGAAGAGAATTATTTGGAACTCAAAGGTTGCCCTCGCGCTCGGCGTGATCGCGATCTTTGTCACTGCTACGGCGTTTGCTCATGCGGGCAAACAGGACTTTCTTTTGCACAATCAAACAGGCGTTGAGATTCATTCGCTCCACGTCTCGCCGCACAGTACCGACGACTGGGAAGAAGACGTTCTCGGCAAAGACACGCTACCTGACGGCGAGAGCGTCAAGATCACCTTTGAAGATCGCGACAAACATGTTCACTGGGATCTAAAGGTGACCGATAAAGAAGGCAATAGCCTCGAGTGGTATGACCTCAATCTCATCGAGATCTCAGAAGTCACGCTGCACTGGAAAGACGGCAAAGGCTGGGCCGACATCAAATAGCTCGCGGCCATTAATTCAGCCCGCGACTCCGGCCGGTACCGCCCGCGTCAGCGGGCGGTTGTCTTAAACTTCTCTCCTATGATTGCGCGACAGCTCGCGGCCCTTTTCAGGGCTGCGGGCGGTCGTGTGTTGCCGGGAACGCGGACCGCGCTCTGCAGCTTGAAAGGCTGCCAGCTGGTAGCCGGTGGTCTGCGATCACCGGAAACCGTAAAGAATCTGTTCGGCGCCCTGAAAAGGTGCGAAAACTTCTGACTGGATGCTCTGGCACCCGGTGCGGCTTTGCCCAAAAAGTCGATCCAATCTGGAACGAGCCGGTTAGTACTGGGAACGCGGGCGCCCTCGC
>DATGVD010000108.1:0-4270 GCA_035300785.1 Pyrinomonadaceae bacterium
CAGAGTTTTCAGTAAGCGAGCCGAGGCGCGCGTCGCCTGCTCGAAGCTGTTCCGCTCATCAATCCAAGCGGTTTGGCGCAGGCCAAAGGCCCTGCCGGTGCTCGGCATAAACTGCCACAAGCCGGAAGCTGTAGCGGACGAAAAGGCTTTGGGACTCCAGCTACTCTCGATCTGGCCCAACCAGGCTAAATCCTCAGGCACACCTTCCTGACGGAATGCTTCGCGCGCCATCTTCAAATAGCGACCAGAACGGCGCAACCCGGATTCCATGGTGGCGCGACCACGCGGCCCCTGATAGTAGTTAATGAACTGCTGAATCAGCGGGTTTACCGTGATTTTGAAATCGAGCGCGTTCTTAGCCTCTTCAAGCGTGGCCAGTTGCGCATCCGAGACTTTCTTTTCGTCTTCGGTCAGAACCAACTTGCTAAGCGGATCGAGCGGCGAAGGTTCGAAGCCTTGCAGGCGAAAACCGATCTGAGATGGTTTGGGCGGTTGCGTCCTTGCTACTTCAACCGTCTCGGTTTTTGGATTCGGCGCGCTTTGCGCTACGACCGGTGCGACGTTCTGCTGCGGCGCCGCCTGAATTAACGGCACCTCTTCGCGATAAACCTTTTCCACCAGCTCCAGATAAAAAGTCTGCAGACGCTGGCTGGCGCGCACATCCAACCCGGATTTCAAAATCTCATCGACTGCCTTATCAAACTCATCACGGGCCTGGTCACGCTTGTTGTCTTCGAGATTAAGCTTCCCTTTGCGGAAATGATCGTTCGCGCGCTCGATCACTTGATCCACGCGCGTATCGGTCTTCTGGACCTCGGTCGGAATCTCACGAGCAGAAGTTCCCCCGGGAATTTGGGCTTGAATTATTGCTGGTAAGAAAAGCGCTGCGGTGGCAAATAAGGCGCTTACAGATATACGAACGGGGGTACGGGTCATCAATCGTTGTTCTCCTCTGGTAATGCTTTGGGCGAATCCACGACTGCGACTATCACCTTTGAGTCGCGCCTGCGGCATTCACTAACTTAAACAGTGCGGAACGTGAAAAAGTTCCCATTTTTAGCGACCCAAATCGATGGATCGCGACAGAGCCCGAGGTTATCACACGAGGTAGGGGGTGTCAAACAATCCAACCTGCCAAAAATGGCCTGAACGGGCTCATTTGAGTCTTAGATAGATGCCGCTCAGCAGCATAGGTTGCTCGGTAAAAATTTGGCCATGAGACTGGTAGCACAAGGAGCGGCGCCAGGAGCATCGGAAAGCAATAGAACACTGGAAAAGCTACCTGGGATTGGGGTGTCAAAGCCTTCAGCCGTAGGATTCAAACAATCACCGGCTTGCACGAGCCCGTTCTAGAGATTTCTACCGCTGGCGGCTTGCGGCAAACGAACCGGTCGAGCGCCCGACCCTAAGGCCGGCGTTACTTTTTCCTTCAGGGCTTCGCGGAAAACCTGGCGCATGTTATCGACGAAGACGAAGCGGACGTCTTTGAAAAGTTCCTTCGGGACTTCGTCCATGTCGCGACGATTTTGGGCCGGCAGAATGATCTTGGTGACCCGGGCGCGGCGCGCTGCCAGGACCTTTTCCTTAACACCTCCGACCGGCAGCACGTTTCCACGCAGGGTTATCTCACCAGTCATCGCCACGTCTTTGCGCACAGGTCGTTGCGCCAGCGTCGAAACCATCGCCGTGGCCAGCGTGATTCCAGCCGAAGGGCCGTCCTTGGGAATCGCGCCCTCGGGAATGTGTATGTGCAAATCGTAGTTGTTGAAATCCTCCGGATCGATTTCGAGTTCCTTCGCCCGCGACTTCGCATACGAGTAAGCCGCTTGCGCCGATTCGCGCATCACTTCACCGAGTTGTCCGGTCAGCACCAGGTTGCCCTTCCCTTTCATCCGCAACGCTTCGACGAAAAGGATGTCACCACCTACTGCCGTCCAGGCGAGTCCGGTCGCCACTCCAATCTGATCTTTCTTCAAGACTTCTTCGGGAATAATCTTCGGCGCGCCGAGAAACTCGTGTAGATTCTTGAGCGATACCCGCACTGCGCCTTTTTGTCCTTCACCGATGCGCCGCGCGACCTTGCGACAGATGGATCCGATTTCGCGTTCGAGCTGCCGGAGTCCCGCTTCCTGAGTGTATCGCTGAATTATCGCGGTCAGGGCGGTGGCCGAGATGTTCACGTCACGCGAGGCGATGCCATTCTCTTCCATCTGTTTTGGAAGCAAATGCCGGCGCGCAATCTCCAGCTTTTCTTCTTCCGTGTAACCAGCCAAACGGATCACTTCCATCCGATCGCGCAGAGCCGACTGTACGGTGTCAAGAATATTCGCCGTAGTCATGAAGATGACATTCGACAAATCGAAAGTGACGCCGAGATAATTATCGCGAAAACTGTTGTTCTGTTCCGGATCGAGAACTTCCAGCAGCGCTGACGACGGATCGCCGCGAAAATCCGCGCCCACCTTGTCGATTTCGTCGAGCATGATCAGCGGGTTGTTCGTGCCGGCCTGCGAAATCGCCTGAATAATGCGACCGGTCATCGCCCCTACATAAGTGCGGCGATGCCCGCGAATCTCGGCTTCGTCGTGAACGCCGCCGAGGCTGAGCCGGATGAACTTGCGACCAAGCGCCCGCGCAACCGAGCGCCCCAGGCTGGTCTTGCCCACTCCAGGCGGACCAACCAGACAAAGAATCGGTCCCTTCGGTTTCTCTTTCAGTTTGCGCACGGCCAGCGCTTCGATGATCCGCTCTTTAACTTTCTCGAGGCCGTAATGATCTTCGTCCAGAATCCGCTCGGCCTTGTGCAAGTCGAGATTGTCCTTTGAAGCTTTCGACCACGGCAGATCCGTCATGATCTCCATCCAGTTGCGCAAGGTAGCGGTCTCTGCTGCGTCGGGATGCATGCGTTCCAGTTTCTTTAGCTGCCGCAGCGCTTCCTCTTCAGCCGGCTTTGGCATCTTGGCCGCTTCGATCTTCTCGCGAAACTGCTGCACGTCTTCGCCCAGTTCGTTGCCTTCGCCGAGTTCGGTTTGAATCGCCTTCATCTGTTGCCGCAGATAAAACTCGCGCTGCGACCGGTCGATGTCGGCGCGGGCCTGGGTGTTGATCTCCTGCTGGACCGTCAACACTTCGATCTCTTTGTTCAGCAGTTCATTCACCCGGCGGACACGTGCGGCCGTGTCCGCGATTTCCAGCACTGACTGGGCATCCTCTACTTTTAATTCCAGGTTAGAAGCAGAAAGGTCTGCGAGCCGGCCTGCATCATCGAGGTTGGCAATAATCGCCATTACTTCCGGCGAGATGTTCTTGCCGAGGTTCGCGGCTTTCTCCATCGAGCCGCGCACGTTACGCACCAAAGCTTCGACTTCAAGGGAACGCTCAGGCGCGAGCACTTCCTCGACTACCTGCAATCGCGCGCGCAAAAACTCGCCGCCAGAGTTGACCTCTTCGACCTTCGCCCGCGAGATGCCCTGGACCAGAATGCGGATGCGGCCGTCCGGGAGCTTCAGCATGCGCATGATGACGGCCACCGTTCCCACGCCGTAGAGATCGCTTTGTACCGGCTCTTCTTTGTCCAAATCCTTCTGACAGACGAGCAGGATCATGCGGTGCTCGCCCAACGCTTCATCAACCGCGCGGATCGATCTCTCACGCGAAACAAACAGCGGCACGATCATGAACGGATAGATCACAATGTCGCGCAGCGGCAACAGCGGCAACTCACTCGGGATTTGCAGTTGCTGCTCGACTTCGGTGGGTTCCAGAACTTGCTTAACTTCGTCGTGGGTTTTCTTGGGCATGTCGGTTCTATTCCTGGAGCTATTCGCCTGACTCAACTTCGGTGATGGGAACCTTAAATTCCGATCCGCGCCGTTCCTGTATCTTTGGCAGCCGAATTACCAGCAAGCCGTTTGCCAATTTGGCGGTCGCATCTTTCACGCTAATCGTCCAGCGCAACGGCACGACCCGCTCAAAATTTCCGTAGGTGCGCTCGGAACACAGGTGCGATACGATGCGCTGGCGCGTTTGGCGTTTCTTTTTCTCTCCGCAAATACGCAGCTTGCTGCTGTTCAATCCTATCTTGACAGAAGCGGCGCGAACGCCAGGCAGTTCGATGCGAACGTAAATCGCTTTGGCAGTCTCGCAAAGATCGACGGGCGGACACCACGCACCGGCGACCGTGGGAAGTTGCGCCTCGGCTGCTTCCTGTAGGACCGAGAAAAGCTGCCCGATCCGTTCGGTCAGTCGCTGAAGCTCGATTCGCTCGAGA
>DATGVD010000109.1:0-7889 GCA_035300785.1 Pyrinomonadaceae bacterium
CAGCGCCTGGACCACGCGCGCATTTGTGCAGTTAGGTCAGCACGCGGAAGATGCGAAAGACGACACGAACGCGAGTTATTTCTATCGCGCCGCGGTGAACTTTTATCCCGGCAATGCCGACGTTACGCCCGCGCAGTTCTACCTTGCGTGGCAGGCACACGAAGCGAAGAACTTTGCGGAGTCGTCGCGAATGCTGACTGAGCATCTCGCGAATTACGCGGATCGCAACACTGACTTTCGCGGCAAAGCGGCTTACTGGGCGGCGCGTGACAGCGAACGATCGGGCCAGCTCGCCGAAGCGCGCGCAATCTATCAGGGGTTGCAGGCCCGCTATGACGCGAACTGGTACGGCTATCTTGCCAAGCAGAGGCTCGAGACGATGGCGCGCAACGGCAACGTGCCGCAGAAAGACTTTGCGGTGGACTCAACCGTTGGTCGCGCGGTTGCGAACCTGCAAACCGTAAGCGTCGCGGAGGAAACCGCCGGAGTGAACGAAGACGGGCTGATTGCGAAAGCGGATCAGCTTTCGATCATCGGGACCGACGATTGGGCTTTGGAAGAACTTGGCGTCGCTTCATCGTCTGCGCCGTCGAGCCCGCGGGTCAATCTCGCCATTGCGAGAATCCATCGCGCGCGCAACGACAATGTGCAGGCACTGAATGTTCTAAAGCGCAGCTATCCTGACTATTCACAGATGAAGCCGGAAGAGATGCGTCCCGACGAATGGGACATTTTTTATCCGCTCATTTACTGGGACATCATCGCGCAGGAATCGCGGGCGCGTTCGCTCGATCCGTATCAAGTCGCGGGATTGATTCGCCAGGAATCGGTTTTCAATCCGCGTGCGGTTTCCCCCGCCAGGGCTTATGGGTTGATGCAGGTCGTTGTCCCCACCGGAATCCTGACCGCCAAGAAGGTCGGTGTCGATCGCGCGATCACTATGGAGTCACTGTTCGAGCCGCGCTTGAACATCCAACTGGGCACGGCATACTTGCGCGATCAAATCGATAAGTACGGCCGCATCGAATACGTCGCTGCGGCTTACAACGCCGGACCCGGACGCGTGGTGCAATGGCGCGCGACTTTGCCGCTGGAACTGGATGAGTGGGCGGAAGCCGTGCCGTTTCGCGAGACGCGCCTGTACATTCAGGGCGTGGTGCGCAACACGCTGCAATACCGGCGCCTCTATGATCTAAACGGTCAGTTCCGTGCGGAAGTTGGCGCGCGCGCGGTCTATCCATCGCCAAAGAGCACCCCATCACAACCACTTGACTCGACCATTCGTCTGCGACGCGCACCGAGTGAAGAAGAAGAGTAAGCGCTCATTATTGAGAGACCATCCACGTTGAGTGAGATCGCGCCGGCGAATTTACGTCTTTGCTTTACTAGAGCCGTCGAACAAGGGTTGTCAAACACCGTCATTCCAATATCACGAAAATTCCTGTCTGCTCCGCCCACCATCATTGCCCGCAAGCCGATAGCAGTTATACGCTCATACAGATCCAGGTCTGACCAAAGGCAATGACGCCGACGATGTTGGAACCAGAGCAACAAAGCGACGCGGTACTGCTCACTTTCTTGCGAGCAGAGGACGAACCAACGTCCAGCAGCGCAGTCGAACAACTGATCTGCGTATACGCGCACCCCCTCATTGGCGACATCATTCGAAATAAACTCAGGGTGGGCCATTCCGCCGATCGTGACCTCACCGATGAAGAGGCTGCCGATCTTATTAGCGAAGTTACGCTAAAGCTTGTCCGGCGGCTTCGCGAACTAAAGTCCGATCCGTCCGCTAAGAGTATCAAGAATTTTCGCGGTTATGTGGCGGTCACGGCTTATCGCGCCTGTGACGAGTACCTGCGAAAAAAGTACCCCAAACGCTACAGCCTTAAGAATCAACTTCGTTACGTTCTGACGCATCGCGAAGGTTTTGCCGTGTGGGCAAACGACGAGGGATGTTTATTTTGTGGCTTTGCCGGCTGGAAAAACCAAGAGCATTCAATGAGACGGGCAAGACTTCGTGAATTGCTCGACAAACAAACGCTGATCCCCGCCTTCTCAAGCGCAAAGTTGAGTCTGCCCGATCTGGTCGCGGCCATCTTCAATCGGAACGGCGAGCCGCTTGAATTGGACGGTCTGGTCTCGTTGGTCGCCGATCTCTGGCAGATCAAGGATGACCCATCGCCGTCCATTTCAATCGACGATGCGAGTACCGGGTACACAGACCAGGCCAATTCCCGTCAACAGCTAGACGCCAAAATCGACCAACGCAGCCAGCTCGAAAAGTTGTGGGCAGAGATTTGCGGATTGCCGCCCCGCCAGCGAGTGGCATTGCTGTTGAGTTTGAGAGACGCCAACGGCCGCGGCGTGCTCACTCTATTACCTCTGATCGGCATCGCCTCAATCCGGCAGATTGCGGAGGCGCTGGCAATGTCAGCGGAGAAACTGGCAACGTTGTGGAACCAGTTGCCGGTTGAAGATGCGATCATTGCGGCATCTCTCGGGGTGACGCGCCAGCAGGTGATCAATCTGCGCAAGTGCGCTCGTGAACGATTATGGCGACGAACACGAAAATCTTTGGGACAGATGTGAATATTTCGGAATCTCGCGATGGTAAGATCAGCGCCTAGTTTGCGTCGAACTGAACTGAAGGGAGAAGTCTGTGCCGTTTGTGGCGGACGGAAAGCTTGAATCGTGTCACGACATTTTTCTGAAGAAGTTATCGAGCGCTATCGCACCGGGAAGCTGTCGCCGGCTGAGCTTTTGGATCTCGACGATCACCTCGCACTGTGCGATTCGTGCCGGGCTGAGATGCGCAACAACGAGAACCTTCCAGAAACCTATGCCCAGGCAATTTCGGCTTTACAGCCGGAAAGCGCAATTGAAGATCGGCATCTCGCCTATCAGCATATTGCTGATTACGTTGACTATTCACTGAGCGACGTGGATCGCGAACTCGCCGATAGCCATTTGGAGTTTTGCTCGCGCTGCCGCACCGAAGTGAAGGATCTTGAGGCAATGAAGGCCGCGCTCGCTGGACTTCCGGATATCAACTACTTGCCCCGGAAAACGCCAGGTGTTTGGCCGCGTTTGGCAGCTTGGTGGCAATTGCCATCAATTCGGATTCCTGTTCAGGTGGCGACAGCTGCGGTTCTGATCGCGCTCATAGTCTGGGTCGTGACGCTGACGCGGCATTCACCCAGACTGTCGCAGCAGGCACAGGTCAATCCCGGCGAGCCTGAAAAAAACCAGACCGTCGCCAACAATTCTCCCGTCGCGCCTCGCCAGGAGGAGCAGAAGGACGTTCGCCTGGCAGCCGATCTGATCGATAGCGATCGTCACATCACGTTGACCAGCGACGATAAGCTCTCGGGCCTGGAAGCTGCATCGATTCAGGTTCAGAACGAGGTGGTGTCAGCGCTCAAGAACGGGCGCGTAAAAGCTCCGTCGTTCATAGCCGATCTCAAGGGAACTTCAGGCCGATTGATGGGAGCTGGCTCTTCGGGGTATGGGCTCATGAATCCGGTAGCTACGGCGGTCGAGACGCGGACGCCCACATTTCGCTGGCATGCAATTGAAGGCGCGGAAGGCTACGTTGTAACCATCTACGATCTCGATTCAAAGAAGATTGAAGCGAGCGGGCCACTCGCGGAAACGAAATGGAAAGCGAGCGCGCCGCTCGTGCGCGGCCGCATTTATACCTGGCAAGTCAGAGTGAGCAAGCAGGGCGAGGAAGTGTTAATGCCACCTCCCGCGGCTCCAGCGGCAAAATTTAGAATCATCGAGGCCGCCAAAGCTGAAGAATTGGCGCAGATCCGGCGCAGCAAGACGCGTTCGCACCTCGTTTTGGGATTAACCTACGCGGACGTCGGTTTGCTCGACGATGCTGAGCGAGAGCTGCAAGAGCTGGTTGCAGCCAATCCAAAATCTTCAGTTGCCAGAAGTCTCTTGCGCAGCGTCCAAGCTCAGAAAGCAACAAGGTAGCGCCACTTCCAGCAAGCACAGAACGCCAAAACTCTCTTAGCCTCCGTCTCCCACAACCACGAAACCGGCCCAGAAGAACGGATGTTGATAACGCTTCGTTCGCAACAGCTTTAACTCTGCCTGTCGCAGCGCTTCCGCTTTAGTCATTGCATATTGCGAGCCAGCGCCCGGTCCTTTCAGGTTGCGATGAAAGTTCAACATCAGCTCGGTCGTGCTCGCCGATTCGACGCTCCACTGGCTGACGACAGTGGTGGGGCTGCCGGCCACAAACAATGCCCACGTTAAACCGATCACTCCTTCTCCAGCACCGATGCGCCCGCGGGCCGTGTCGCATGCGGATAAGACTACGAGGTCCGCTTTGAGATCGAGATTCATGATCTCCCAGGCTTCCAGCAGGCCGTCTTCCTTCAAGTCGCCCGCGGACTGTGACAAGACAATATGCGAATACATGGGGTTGGCATTGTTGAGAATCGCGTGTGTCGCCAGTTGCAGGATGCGATACTGCCCGGCTTCCGCTTTCACCCGGTCTTCCCGCGCCTCAGTGCCGATATAGATCCTGCTGCGCCCGGGTCCATATAACTCTCCCAACATCTTAACCTGGCGCTCCGCTTCCGGAAGGGGCGCGAGCTCTTCATTCATCGGTGCTTTTCCGGCGCGTTCGACTGTTTGGTTTCCCAGCCAGGGATTGCCAATCCCCAGCAGCACCAACCGATCATTAAATTCTCGCTGGCGTCGCTTCGCGATCATTTCATTCAGAACGGTCAATGATGGCGCATAGGAGATCGCATAGTCTTCGATGAGATAATGATTCGGCGCGGGCTGCAAAGCCTGAAATGGCAAGTCCCAAAGAATATCGTCCGGCACTATGACAATCGTTGTTTTGTTTCGCAACTGTTCGGCCACCGGCTTGATTAGCAGGTTGTGGAGATCGGCTGCCGATTCTGCGTAGTCCAGATCGTGATTTGCTAAACGCTGCCGAAACTTTTCGACGCGCGCCGCGAGATCACTGCGCTTGATTGGCAGTGCCAGCGCGCGCAAATCGATAGGTGAGCCCGCAGCGTCTTTGGTCAGCACAAACAAATAAACTTGATTGTCCGCGACGGCGTACTCAAGCAGTGCACTCTTTTCATCTCGCAGCAAGTCACGCGCCTGGTCCACTCGCAAGACTTCAGCCTCGCCGCGTTGCGTCTTTAATTCCGGATGCGCGGCGTATAGACCCATCTGAAACTCTTCCCGATCGAGTCTCGCCTGTCCCAACCGCGCACTGAGATCCGAGAGGCGCGCCGCGTCGGGTTTGTCACGAATCTCTTCACGGGTAATTTGGGTGTTTAGCGCGACCAACGCGCCCGTTAGGTCCCGCTCCTGCTGCCGCTCTTGCGTGGTCATCGCTTTGTTGGGCTTGACTCTGCCGCTGCGCAACACTTCGAGAATTACCCGCCCCTTCGCTCGCTCGGCATAAGCAAGCGCTTCGGGCGCGTTGTTCTCAGCGACGAACAATCCGATCATCGCCGTGTACGGAGCGACTTTGCTCTCGAAGTATTCCTCAACCTCTGATTCGCCGCCAGGCACTTCATTTCGCAGCGTGTCAATCGTCCGAATAGCTTCAGCGAATGCTTGCCGCGCTTTGTCGCGTTGATTCAGGGAAAGATAGATCTGTCCCGCGGTTGTGCACGCTTGCCAGAGCGCTTCGTTCTGATCGCTCGCCCGCGCGGAGATCCCTGCCAGCTCAGCGAATTCCAGGGCTTTCCCGTGATTGCCTAAAGCCTCGTAGACGCGGGCGAGATTGTCGAACGTCGCCGGGTTCTTGACGCCGATCTCCTGCGCCAGCTCGAGGCTCTTCCGAAAGAATTCAAACGCGTGGACATAATCACGTTGCCCGTAATAAACCGCACCAATCTCGTTCAGAATTGAGCTGATTCTGTCTTTGCTTCTGAGAGAGTTAAGAATCAGTAATGCTCGCTGCAGCGAATCCAGCGCCTGAGCGTAATCTCCCCTATCGCGTTGGGCCATCCCGATACTCTGCCAGGCTTTCCAGACTACCGGCTTGGCGTTCAACTCTTCAGCCTGAGCGAGGGACTTTCGCAAATATTCAATGGCGAGAGGGTAATTGCCGAGAGCGCGATACAAATCGCCAATGTTTAGCAGAGTGCTGGCGATTCCCAGCTTGTCACTGGCGGCGGTTAGGGCCAGACTTTTCTGAAAAGATTCCAGGCTTTTTAAGTAGTTGCCCTGATCGGAATAGATCAGGCCCAGGTTGTTCAGGACGTTGCTCATACCCTCAGTGTTTCCTAACTCTACGTTCAGCGCCAGACTTCGTTCGTAGACTTCAAGCGCTTTGACGAATTCGCCCTCCAGGTACTCGGTGCCAGCCAGGCTGTTCAAGGCCGCGGCAATTCCGGGTTTGTTGCCGCTGGCTTCGTCGATTGCCAGACTTTGACGATAGCTATCCAGCGCGGCGGTGTAATCACCTTGCATACGCTTTGCCGTACCGACGGATCTGAAAGCGGTCGCCATGCCGGCCCGATCGCCGGCACGTTCGGCCTCGGCCTTCGCGAACTGATACAGATTCAGCGCCTCGGGAAAGTTTCCCTGCGTCCTCAAGCGGTTGCCCCGGGCAATTAGCGCTCTTGTCAACGCCGGGCCTCGCAGCTCGGTGTTATCTTCGATTATCGATTTCCGCTTTGCGTTCGGAGCGGCTGCCAGTGAAGCGGCAAGATCCTCTTCTGCCGAAGCTTCGTGCGCAATCTTCCAGGCTCCCGATTCCTTCACAAACTCCATTGCCCGATTCATTTTTCCGAAGGTGGTGGAAGGTCGCCTGGTTTTGACGTCGCTGGCGGTGATCTCTATGGCGACTTGGGCAGAGGCCTTATCGCCTTCCAGGCTAAGTTTTCGAATCGTCAAATTCCTGACTTCGACGTGATCGTTTGCGGCAAACGCTTGCTGCAGCTCTTTTCGGCGAGCTTCAAGATCGGGCGCCTTGGCGCTCCACTGCTTCAGCAGATCATCGAGATCCCTCTTAGCAAGGAGGTCAAAATACCTGCTAACCACCGCCCGCAATAGTGCTTCGTCTGGCGAAGGCTCCTGGCCCGCAGCCAAAGATCTGCTCTTGTCTAAACTGAAGATCGCCACCGCCACACTCAGAAAAAGCAGAAGCGAGCGAAGGCAAGTAACCTGAGACATGGATCTCCTCTAACAATCTCGGATTTGGGAACCATTTACTGGCTGAGATAGCCAGCGGGTCCCCAGTAAAACATCGCCACCACAAACCGGAGGTTGTGATGTTATGGCGGAAATACACCAAAGGCAATGTCATTCCAGGAGAGCCGGTTGGGACGCGAATCGTTTTGAAGAGAATATGTGGCCCTCGTGGTAATAAGCTCCACTCTTTCCATCGTATGTAGCTGGAAATACAGCTTCAGAGGGGAAACGGTCGTGTACAAATTTGAGAACTCACTCGCATCGCTTTAGCCGGCGCGAGGGGGAGTTAAATGATCCGGTCGGATCTAGAGTTGGTCGGAATGAGAGGAAGGGGGTTCCATGACGGGCTTAGCGTCACTATTGATCCTGGCGGCTGGGTTGAGCTTTGGCTTCGCGCATGATTTTCAAACTCCTCGTGGTGAGCCTGACGCGCGCGCAGAAACTCCCAACCCACATCATCACGCAAGAGGCGAGGATGTGCTCAAGGAGGTTGGGCCGGAGATCAAGATTGTGGAAGCAAGCGTGCCCGAGAACGCCGAACTGCAGAACCTGATGCTGAACAAGAGCAACAGGTTTTCGTCGTTCACGGTAACCACCGAAGACGGCCTTGAACGAATCTTTGTAAGACAGGTGCTCATCCCCAACCGTAGCGACAAGGTTTACGAAATCCAGGGAGTAGCGTGGCCCAACCGGCCGCTGAGCGGTCC
>DATGVD010000110.1:0-3307 GCA_035300785.1 Pyrinomonadaceae bacterium
TCGATCGGCGCCGTTGGGACGACGGGCGATTCTGGCTTGGCCATCCCAATGTGCGGAAAGGCTCTGCCTTTCCGACCCAGACGCTATTAATCCATAGAGGCTATGCCTCCAGATGTCGCGGCGCAGCCGCTCGCCGCGTGAGATGAGCTCTTCGGAAAGCCGGAGGCTTTCCGCACATCAGGCGGCAGAGCCGCTCCTCGAAACAATGAACTTTCGCTTGCTCCTTCAATACGACGGTACGGACTTTCACGGATGGCAGACGCAAACTGAATTGCGCACGGTGCAGGGCGAGCTGACGCGCGTGCTTTCGTTGCTGGACGGACGGGAAGTCGTCGTTCATGGGTCAGGCCGCACCGATGCCGGCGTGCACGCCGAAGGACAAGTCGCCAGCGTTGAGCTGCAACGTGAGATTGCTCCGCAAAAACTGCGTGCCGCGATCAATGGCAATCTGCCGGATGACGTGCGCGCGTTGTTCACTGACATTGCGCCCGAAGACTTTCATGCGCGCTATTCGGCGCGCAGCAAGACCTACGTCTATCGTGTCGTTTCCGGTCAGGTGATGTCGCCTTTCTGGTCGCGCTATGCGCTTGCGGACGCGCGCGCTCTCGATCTCGAACACATGCGCTCTTGCGCTTCATCGTTTCTGGGCGAACACGATTGGACGGCATTCTCTGCGGCCCAGACGGAGGCCGGGTCGCGGGTGCGCACGATCTCGTCGCTTGAGATCGACTCTGGCTGGGACGCGCGCGGGCGTTGTCATCTAATCCGAATGACAGTGACGGCGGACGGTTTCCTGCGCTACATGGTTCGTTCGATTGCCGGAACGTTGCTCGCCGCCGGTCGCGGTGAAATCGACGGAGCGACGATTGCCCGCGCCATCCGCGAAGGCGAACGCGAGTTAGCCGGCGCAACCGCTCCCGCCCACGGCCTCACGCTCAAGAGCGTGAAGTACGATTGACAGGGTGTGGCGCAGGGGCAAGAATGAAAGAGCCCGTAGCAATAACGGTATTAATCCGATTTCAATAATCGAAGTGCTTGCTGATTTCGCTGAAGTAGTTAAGCCAGGCACGCGCGACGATCTCTTGCTGTCATCGATTGCCTGGGATCGTCTGCCGCGGCATGTGGCGATCATCATGGACGGCAACGGCCGCTGGGCCGCGCAGCGCGGCCAGATGCGCGTCGCCGGGCATCGCGCGGGAGTTGAAGCAGTGCGGGCCGCGGTCGATACCAGCGCGCGGCTGGGTCTCGGGGCGCTGACGCTTTACGCTTTCTCGACTGAGAACTGGAAGCGTCCGCGTTATGAAATCGACGCGCTGATGCGCATGTTGCGGAAGTATCTGCGGATCGAACTTGACGAGATCGACCGCCAAAACATTCGCTTTCAAACCATCGGCCGGATCGCGGAGTTGCCGGCGAGAGTTCAAACCGACATTGCCGCCGCCACTGAAAGAACTGCGAAGAATACGGGGATGGCTTTGAGCATCGCGCTCAACTATGGTGGCCGCGCAGAGATCGTGGATGCTTGCCGCGCAGCGATGCAGCGAATGATTTTGGAAGGAAAGTCGCCGGACGATTTGACTGAAGACGAAATTGCTCGCGAACTTTACACGCACAATTTGCCGGAACTTGATCTGCTGGTGCGCACCAGCGGCGAGTTGCGCATCTCAAATTTTCTCTTGTGGCAAAGCGCTTACGCTGAAATCCACGTAACCGAAACGCTTTGGCCCGATTTCCGCCGCGTGCATCTGCTCGAAGCGATTGTCGCCTACCAACAGAGAGGCCGGCGCTTCGGAGGACTGAAAGACACCGAGCCCCTGGCAGTAGCAAACGGGTAGCGGAGTGGTCAACAACAGGGCACTGGCCCGACCGTAAGGGAGGGCGTAGGATCGTCGGAATCCAATCGTGAAAACTTGAAAGCCCAACCACCAAAACAAAAACCGAAATCAAGATTTGCGGGTATTCCACCGTCGCTCGCCAGGGTCTTGACGGCGGTCGTCTTGCTGCCGATCCTGATTGCTTCGATCGTGATTGCCAAGCTCGCTTTGCTTTTTGTTTTGATAGCAGCGGCGGCTATGGTGATTGCGCTTTACGAATTCTGGCTGCTCGCCCGGCGACAGCAGGTAAAAGCAGACCTCGCCACCATGTTTTTGGGCGGCGTGGCCTTGCTGACGATTTTCTACTTCGCCGATCCGCGCACCGGCCTCGACGTTGAAATGATGCAGGCGATCATTCTCGTGTTTACGATGGGCGCGCTGGCCTCGGCGATGTTGCGCGGCGCGCCGTTCGACAAAATGATCATGTCCGTAGGGGCGACGGTGCTCGGCGTGCTTTACGTCGTTTTGCTGGGCGGCCATCTGGTCGCCGTGCGGGTGGGGTTTGCGGCTCCGCTTTCGCGACACCTGCTGGCGTTCTTTTTTCTGGTGATCATGAGCGCCGACTCCGCGGCTTACTATGGCGGCCGGATGTTTGGCAGTCACAAGCTGGCGCCCGGAATCAGCCCGGGCAAGACGTGGGAAGGCGCGATCGCCGGCATGATGATCAGCCTGCTGGCGGCGGCGCTGGCGCACGTTTGGTTTTTTCCGGAACTGCCGCTCCGGTTCGCGCTGCCGCTGGCGGCCGCGATGAATATCCTGAGCGTGGTCGGTGATTTAACTGAGAGCGCTTTGAAACGGAGCGCGGGCGCGAAAGACACCGCAAACATTCTTCCCGGACACGGCGGCGTGCTCGATCGTTTGGACAGCTTGCTGTTCAATGCGCCGGTCATCTACTATTTTGCGAGGCTGTACTTCAAATGAGTACCAAGAAAATAATCCTGATCATCGCCGGAATCCTCGGGGTGCTGGCCCTGGTGGTGGCGCTATTCGTCGGCGGGATCGCCTGGTTTGCCTTTCACACGATTGGGAGCAGCGAAGCCGCCGAGGCCTCTCGCACTTATCTTCGCAACAACCAGGCGTTGAAGCAGGATATCGGCGAGGTGAAAGATTTTGGTTCGTTCATTACCGGCAACGTCAACGTTGCGAACGGAGATGGCGAGGCGACTCTGTATCTCAAAGTCATTGGCGAGAAGCGAAATGTCAACGCCAGAGTTGATCTCTCTTATCGCAGCAACCAAAACTGGCGGGTCACCGGCGCGTCCTACGATCGTGACGGACGGACGATTGACTTGATGAAACCATACGAACAATCACCGCCCCCATCCGAGTAAATTCATGACCCTCCGCGGTGTTTCAATCCTGGGTTCGACAGGTTCGATTGGATGCAATACGCTGCGCGTCGTCGAATCTCTGGGCCCCGAAAGGTTTCGCGT
>DATGVD010000111.1:0-4505 GCA_035300785.1 Pyrinomonadaceae bacterium
AACAAAGTCACTCTGTGCGGCGAAAGAGTGAACGCCGAGGCCCATGATGAGTCGGCAACCCGGCCGCCGATGTAAACCGCAAACAGCAATCCAACAACGCCAATCACGCTCGCTTCCACGATTTTCCCTTTCCGGAAGCGATACATATAAAGCCCCATGAAGAGCGCGAGCGGGATCGTGAAACCAACCGTGAAGGTCCCCCACGGCGATTCGGCTAAGGCATTCACCACCACCAGCCCGAGTCCAGCCAGCGCGATCACCACGATGAACAGAATTGCGACGCCCGCAACCACGCCTGAGAGCGGACTGATTTCGGTCCGGGCGATCTCGGCCAGCGATTTTCCTTTGCGCCTCATGCTGGCGGCGAGAATCATGAAGTCGTGCACTGCGCCGCCCAGGCAAACGCCAATCACCAGCCACAGAAGTCCCGGCAGAAATCCGAACTGCGCGGCGAGCACGGGCCCAATCAGCGGTCCCGCGCCGGAGATCGCTGCGAAGTGATGGCCAAACAGAACGTACTTGTTGGTCGGAAAATAATTGTGGCCGTCATACATCGTCTGGGACGGCATCGGACGCGAGTCGTCGAGCGCCAGCACCTTCGCGGCAATGAACGCCGAATAGTAGCGATACGCGATCGCCAGAATGCACAGCGCGCCAACGATGATAGGTAGGGCGTTCATGATTCTCTCAGCGCGATATCATAACTGGGTTGTGAGATTTTGCGAAGCTGATTGCGTGCATCGACCCTGCCTTTTACTTTGAGGATTTCGCTCGGTAGAATTCCAGCGCGACGCACTTTGTTACGAAAGGAAGCTTAATGAACCAGCTCAAGCCCATTCTTTTGATATTCGTCGTGGTTTTTGGCGCAAGCATCTCGTCGAGTATCTGCGCTAAATCACAGTCGCCGGGATTATCGCCGGATGCTTTGGTCACAGACTTATACCGCGCGCACAGACTAAAACGCAGCCCCTTCTTTCAAACTCGCAGCCGCGCGCTGCTCTACAAGTATTTTGAGAAGAGACTCGCCGACATGATCTGGAAAGACGCCGTGACTTCAAAAGGCGAAGTCGGCGTGATTGACGGCGATCCGCTTTACGACGCGCAGGACATGGAGATTAAGAAGTTCGCGGTTGCCAAAGCGACCTATGCAAGCGGTATCGCAAAGGTCCCGGTCTCGTTTGAGAATTTTGGGAAGAAGAAAACTATCATTTTCTTATTAGCGAATGGCAGGACTGGCTGGCGGATTCGCGACATTGATTACGGTGAAGGAAGAACGCTGGTCGGTGAATTCAAAGAAAGCCGATAGAGCGTCGCATCGATGGTAAAACTCTTTACGAAGTAGAATCTCATCATCTATAGTAAGGCGAAACGAGGTAGCAGTCTTGCGCGAGTACCTTCTCCAACGGCGCGACAATGTGCAAGCGAATCTATTTCCCAGTTAGTCGGCAGATCATTGTCGCGGCGCTCTGTCTCTGTCTGACGACTTCCATCTTCGTCGTTCACGGGCACGCGGCGCTGCCGCTTCGCACGGCGGCGACTCAGACGCCGGACAATTCACAGAATCCACCTTCAAAGGACAATTTCAAGTTTGAGAAAGCCGATCTCGATCTGCTCGAACAGGTAAATTTGCTTGACGCGCGTTTCGAACGTGAAGGTCTGGTGCTCAGCGACGAAGCAACGAATGCTTTGCTGCGGCATGTTGGGGAATCACTTCTACCGCGCGGGTTGAAGCTTGAAAATGTCTCCTGGAAATTTAGAGCGCTGCGCGATTCGGTTCCGAATGCTTTCGCGCTGCCAAACGGATCGATTTATGTTTCGACCGGGCTGTTGACGCTAATGGACAACGAGTCGCAGCTCGCGGCCGTGCTAGCGCACGAGACGACACATGTATTGCGCAGGCATTCTTATCTACAGAATCGCAGCAACCGCAAGAAGTATCTTACGATGAATGTTATGGCCGCCGTTGGCGCGTTTAGCCCCGGAGGAGTTGCCGGCGCCGTCATCACGATAGTTACGACGATAGCTCCTTTCATAGTTTTGGCGACGATCTTTGGTTACAGCCGCGATCTCGAACGCGAAGCTGATCTGAAAGGCATCGACATGATGATCGCTGCCGAGTATCCGCCTGAAGAGATGGTGAAGGCGTTGAAACTGCTTACCAACGACCTCGAAGGTGAACAGATAAAGCTGTTCTACCACGATCACCCGGAACTTCAGGAGCGAATCAAGTACCTGAGCGCGTATCTCGGCGCGCGCGCCGACAAAGTGACTCCTCAGATGGAGTTGAACCGCGAGAAGAGTGCGTACTTCACGAAGACCGAATCGATCATGCGCCACGATATTCAGTTGGCCATCAACGCGGCGCGATTCCGTTCGGCGCTTTATCTCGCCCAGCGTTTAGTCGATTTCCACCCGAACTCCGCCGAAAATGTTTTCTGGCTGGCCGAATCGTATCGAACCCTCGGCCCACGCTCGCCGCAATTGACGGACAGAGAGCTTACTAACAGCGCGAAGAAAGACGCGGCCAGGAAAAGAGAGAAGAAGACTCCTGAAGAAGAAGACCACGATCTGCTCGCAACTCCGGCGGGCCAGGAGAACTGGAAGACGCACCAGCAAAAAGCCGAAGAGCTATACTTGCGCGCGTTGAGTTTGGAGAACCCGGAACTCACGGCGCATCGCGGCTTGGGGATGCTTTATGAAAAGCTGGGACGAACAAATGACGCCGTTCGCGAGTATCAAAAATATATCGAACTAGTGCCGAATGCTTTTGACGGTGAAAGAATTCAAAAACGCATTGAAGCGTTGAGGAGGACATAAAGATGCTAAGTACCTTTACCCTCGCCAAATCGCGCGGATTTCGAATTGCAACCTTTATTGGTGTCGTCCTGCTGATCGTGGTGATGTCGCCGTTGGTTGTCAGCGCGCAGTATCTGCACCCGAAGATCGCGAAGCAGTCTACAATTCGCAATGTCGTAATCCTGCCCGCGAAAGTTGATATTGTCCGCGCCAGCATGAAAGGGCCTGAAGGCATGGGCGCAGAATCCGAACTTCTGAGCGCGCGCGTCGAGAACGCGGTAGCCGAAGTTCTCGCGAAGAAAAACGTGAAGCGGCTAAATACCCCCACGTCCTCATCCGGCGACGGCACTCAGCAGAAGTACACGGCCGCGGACATCCAGGCCAAGTTCGATGACTTGCTGCCGAAGATCATGAAGAAGCGAGGCGATGTCAAAAAGGGTCGCTTCTCAATGGGTGACGAAGTTCTGAACCTGAATCTCGACAAGAGCGCCGACGCGATCGTTTTCATTCGCGGCCACGGACAAAAGTTAACCTCCGGCAAGCAGACCTTCAACGTCCTGGTGGGCGGAGTGCCGGCGTACCTAAAGATGATGATCGGAATTGTCGATGCTCGCAGTGGCGAAGTGCTGCTCTACACGGATCCGATCTTCGGGGGTGACCCAACGACTGCCATTGATCGCCTTCGAAAGGCGCTCGAAAAGGGTTTCAAAAAGCTTCCGTCTTAGCGATCAGCAGTGGTGTCGGCTCCCGCCTTTAAGTCGGCATGGAGCAGCCGATGAAACAAATGCTCGCCGGCCTCACGGCGCACTGACAGACGGCCGGCGTTGTACGCGCGCGATTGCAGTCCGCGCTGTACTGACTCGCAAATGTCCAGGTCTTCCTGCTGAATGCGCTCCCCGACATCTACGCTCGCGCGATTCCGTTCACGGGCCGACGCAGAAACATCCGCAAAATAAAAATCGAAAATTACTTCGGTGCGATCGATGGCGAGCGGGCGAACCATGTTCGTGTCCATCACGCCTTCGTAGCAATTGATCATGAAGTTGGGATAGAGCCAGTAATAAAGCGCCCGTTGACCAGTGCGGACTTCTCCCGTTTGCGACTCGGCTCCCGCGGTTACCATCGGACTCGACTGCAAGCAGAAGCGTTCGCCGTTTTCGATCGTGTAGTTGCTGTAATCCAGTACGCTATCGAGGCCTTTGTGCAAGTGGGGCACGTGATAGCCGCCATCGAGATAGTTATCGACGAAAACTTTCCAGTTGCAGTTGAGCGTATAGCGACGGCGCTCAAGCCATTGAAGATTCGCGAGATTCAGTTTGTGAAATTGATTGATCAGATCATCCCCAGGAAAATCTATGAACGTGGCACGCGCATCTTGCGCGTGAGTCACGGGCCGGTCGAGCACCCCAGCGGGGCTGCCCCGCCGGGGACCCCGCACGGCCGGGCCACTATTTGGATGGCCGACTTGTCCGCCTTCCAGCCTGACGAACACCCAGTTTTCCCATACCGAGATTTCGATGGGCGCCAATCCGTTCTGCTCGCGATCGAAGTTGCAAACACCGCCAAAGTCAGGCGTGCCTTTCAGTTCGCCTTCCAGCGAATACGTCCAACCATGATAAGGACATCGCATCTGGCTCGCATATCCGGCTGGCTCGGTCATAACCGCCGCCGCGTGATGCCGGCAGACGTTGAAGAATCCGCGCACGACA
>DATGVD010000112.1:0-5453 GCA_035300785.1 Pyrinomonadaceae bacterium
GTACTGCTCACGGTTCAGAACCGGAGCCCTCCCTCACGGTCGGGCTACTGCCCCACTACCGCCAATCGCACCAATCCCGATCCGACGGCGTCCACCAATCCATCCCGATCGGCTGGCCGTCGGGCGGATCGTTTGCCTTGGTAAGGTTCATTTTCTTTGGGTCTTCCTGAAAGCGTTTGATTTGGTTCGCCGCATAGACGAGAAAAGCGCTCTGATCCTGATCACGAGTTAGATCGCGTTGGTTCATCAGCCAGCTCTTCAACAGATCGAGCCGGAACTCAGCAATGGCGCGGACTTGATTCGAGGCGCGCTCGCCGGATGCCAGCGCCATCAGATCCTGTAGCACGATCATGTTCACCGTGCGCTGAATCTCGGCGTGATAACCGGTGCCGATGGGCGCTTTCCAGGTAGACCCTAAAATCTTGTCCAGTACTTCCCCAAAACCGGGATTGCGCGAGTCGCGCGCGTGAAACTCAACCAGCCGCGCCGCGCGTTCCTGATTCAAAAGAAAATCGTAGACGTGATTCGCAATCGCTTCCGGTGGCGCGAGCGCGTCAAAATTGGGAAACGTGCGAATGCGAAAGTCTTCGCGCGTGCGCGGGTAACCCGGTGGCCGCGGCGGAATCAAACGCAACAAGGATTCGGGCAACGCCAGGTTTTCAGGCCTCAGCGTATCGAGCACCGCTGAGAGCGAGCGGCGCTGCTCTTCGGGCGCAATGATTTGCGGATCGCGATCGCCTTTGCCGCGCAAGCTAAACGTGTAGTCTTCGCCGCCGATCAATTTCGCCGCTGCCTCAACCTGATAACGGTGATACATGTAGAGCGGCACGAGTACGTCTTCCAGCGTGGCCATCGGCGCGCCTTCGCGAATATTGTTTTCGCCAAAGCGACGAAGCGCCGCGGCGCGCACCTTCATCACGTTCGCCAGTCCATCGACGGCGTTCGCGCCGTTGTCCCAAAGATGCGCCACCGAACTCGACGCACTCGCCGGGCGCGCATCCTGATCGGTCAGGTACATCAGCCCGCGTTTGAAAGCATCGCTGAGAATCTTATCGAGCGCCGTGTGCTCGTCAGTGCCGGCCGGAAAATCCTGATAGCCATAGGCAATCGTTACTTTGTCCCATTCGCCTATGCCGCGCGCATACGCGTCGGAAATATCGGGGATGCCGTCAGCGCCGAGCTTCACCAGCGGCGCCGGATAATCCATCACCGAAGCGCGATTGGTAATACTGGCCGCGAAATTGTGTTGCAGTCCGAGCGTGTGACCGACTTCATGCGCCGCGAGTTGCCGCAAACGCGCGAGCACGATCTGCTCCATGATCTTCGCCGTTTCTGACTTCCCTTTTTCGTAAGGCGCCAGCAGTCCTTCAGCGATCAGAAAATCCTGGCGGTCGCGCAGCGAGCCCAGGCTGACGCGACCCTGGATGATTTCTCCCGTGCGCGGATCAGTCAGCGAGCTGCCATACGACCAGCCGCGCGTCGAACGATGCACCCACTGGATCACGTTGTAGCGCACGTCCATCGCGTCGGCGTCCGCGGGCATCACTTCGACGCGAAACGCGTTTTTGTATCCGGCCGCCTCAAACGCCTGGTTCCACCAGCTGGCGCCTTCGATTAGCGCCGAACGCACTGGTTCCGGCGCGCCGCGATCGACGTAATAGACGATCGGTTCGACCGGTTCACTCATTGCCGCCGATGGATCTTTTTTCTGCAAGCGATGATGGCTAAGGTAGCGCCTGGTGATTGGCTCGCTGATCGGCGTCGCGAAATCCATATAGCTGATTCCGAAATAGCCGGCGCGCGGATCGTTCGTGCGCGGCTTGAAGCCCGGCGGCGGCAACTCGACAAACGAGATGTGCTCGCGGACGGTGATCGCCTGTGGCACCGGCGTCACTGAGCGCACCAACGGTCCGGGTTCAGCTTCGCTGGCGAAGGTTAGCGTCGCTTCTACTTCCGTGTTCCTGGGAAAGTTCCTGGTGTTGGCGAGATAGAAGGCACAGCGTGAGGGTTCCAGTCGGAAGGTCCCCTGCTGCGCGCGTTGCAGCGTTCCCGGGATCTGGTGCGCGTCGCGCAAATAAAACGCCGTCGCATCGACCAGCGCGCGTCCACCTTCTTCCGCCGCGACTTCAAATCCCCAGAGAGTTGATTCAGCGAAAGCATCTCTGACCGCGCGCCGCTCATCAGCGTCATTACTGTTGGCGCGGAACGCGTTGTTCGAGGCTATCAAAAGTACGCGCGGACCGGTGCGCTCAAAGCGCACGATATGGCTCTGACCAAGCTGGCCACGATCAAGACCAAGGTCATTCGAGCCAATGCCGGCGGGCAGTGACTCAACGTAAAGAAACTCGGAATTCCACTTGTCGATCTCCAGCCAGATCTTTCCCGCCTTCGCGTCCCAGTAGAATGGAAAGTAGCCGGGAAACTTCTGCATGCCGGCAACTTTTTCGGCGATAGCGGGCGTTTTCGCGTCAGCGGTCGAGCGCGGCTGGGCGAAGAGGGTTGAAGCCAGGAGTAATAAAACGCAAAGCAGGTGGATAAGACGCTTCATTCGTTCGGTCCTCCGTTTCATAACTGCCGTCCGGTTTGGATGTGATTCGAAGTTCTTATTGACGGAGCGCAATACTTCTACTATCATTTGCCCGCCCTCGCAACTGCGATCAGTTTCGATTTTCCGTTAACGGTTCCCGGTTAACGATCTTCCGGCTAACGGTTCTCGAAACGGACAGGCTGGTCCCGAGCCTGCGACTGTAACCGCCGCATCCCTCTCGCTCCAGCTTGATTTAAGGATACACAGTAAGCAGCGCAATTATTGCGTTGTTCGATACCTCAAGGAGTACCCCATGAAGAAGAAAACCAGAAAAGCCTCTCAGCCGCGAAAAATCTCGGCTGACGCCGAGCGAGGCGATTTGTCAGTGAAGTTTGAGTCGCGGGGTCCTGAACCATCCAGAATTGACAGGGTCACGCAAGCTTTGGTTGACCATCCTTCAGTGCAAGAGTTTCTCGGAAAGACTCGAAATCGAATGCTCTCGTTCGAGTTGATCGAGCCCGAGGTAGAGGTTAAGCCTGCCCGGCCTTCACCGCCGCCGGATCTTTACCGAGCTACATTTTATGACTACACGAACAACCGGACGATCTTAGTTGATGGCAGTCTTGGTCGGCCTAAGAGCGTCAAAGTTTCGGAATCCGGTTTTCAACCGCTCCCCAGCAACGGAGAGTTTCAAGAGGCGGTGAAGATCCTCGAGAAGGACGAGAATTTCGGTAAGGCCATCCGCGAACGACAGCTCCAACCATCGCCGGCGATGCCTCCAATTATTGAGGTCGAGTCGCCTCACGGCCGCAGTGAGCGAACTATTGGGGTGGGGTTGCTGCCACTCGTTGCCGGCGCGCCGCATGAGATTGTGGGCGTTAACCTGGTTCGGCGATCAGTCGTGCGCTTTGACGAACGCGCACCACTTGGGTCGGTGGCGCATAACCCGATCTGCGGCATTCCTTACGTCCAGCAGGCCACGGCAAACAAAGGCGACGCGGGACAGGTCTGGATCACAGTCAGCCAGGGTAACACCGTTCTGTGGAAGTTTCTGGCAGTCAGACCCGCTGCTTCTTCGGGGACGCGCTCTTCCGGAGTCGAGTTGCGCTATGTGGATTATCGCGGCAAGCGCGTGCTCTATCGCGCGCACGTGCCGATCCTCAATGTTCATTACGACAACAACGCCTGTGGTCCTTACCGCGACTGGCAATGGCAGGAAGGAATGATTCAGGCAAACGGCGTCGATGTCGCCCCGGGATTCCGTCTTTGTAACGCTCCCGCCACGACGATTCTCGACACTGGCTCGGATGCGGGAAACTTTCTCGGCGTAGCGATCTATGTCCAGGGACAGGAAGTCGTCCTGGTAAGCGAGCTGGAGGCCAGTTGGTATCGCTACATCAGCGAGTGGCGGCTCCACGCGAATGGCACGATTCAGCCGCGCTTTGGTTTCTCTGCCCGGACAAACTCGTGCGTCTGCAACGTACATCATCATCACCCGTACTGGCGATTCGATTTCGACATTCGCACGCCGGGGAACAACCGTGTGCGGGAATATAACAATCCACCGCTGATTGGCAAATCAAACTGGCACACCAAAACGTTCGAGATCAGACGTCCGCGCGATCCCGCGCGCAATCGCAAATGGAGAGTGGAGAATACGGTGTCGGGTGAAGGTTACGACATCATTCCGGGACCCAACGATGGCGTCGCGACACTTTCGCCGGATTGGCCCTATCCGCGCGGCGATGTCTGGTTTCTCCGTTATCACGCGTCAGAGCTTGACGACGGCGTCAATTGCACCACGGGTGGATTTGGCTGCGTGACCGAGGCAAACATCGACGGCTTTGTGAACGGCGAACCGATCAGCGACCACGACGTGGTCGTCTGGTATGCCGGACACGTGACGCACGACGTCGGCGCCGAACCACCGGGCGTCTTCGGCCACATCTGCGGGCCGGATTTGAAGCCGGTGAATTGGTAAGTGATTGCTGAAGAGTTAAGTCATTCCCGTCGAGACGACGACGCAGGTCGAATCGTGGAAAGAATTTGGTGTAGCGAATCGAATTTCACTTAACTCGAAACGCGAACTTCGAGACTCGAAACTTTCTTAAGAGGCTGGTTCCCAGAGCCTGCGACTCAGAAGCCGCACCTTATTGTCCCAGCCCCAGTCGTTCTTCTCGATAAGGAGGTGTGGGATGAAGAGTCTAATATTCCAGCTGCCGTCACTTGGGGTCATATTATCAGCTACCGCAATTGTGTTAATCGGCCTATTCCTTCTTTCGTGGGCCAAAAGACGGTCACGCAAAAAATCCGGCATCTTAACTGAAATTCTGCGCGACATCGGCATCGGCTTCATCGTTGCTGCCGTCGTAACGGTTTTGTACGAGGCAAATACAAGAAGTGTGAAGGAGCACTCCGACATGGTGACCGTGCTGAACGCCATTATGGAGTCTGGTATAACACGAGATGTATGGGGGGAGGTGCAAAGTGGCATCATTGCGAGGCATCAATTGCGACGCGGCGCAAAGGTCGATTTGCAGCTGTTGCGAGAGGTGACCCTGCCGGACGGACGCAAGATCACTATGCCTCCTCATCAGTTGGTAATGAAGATGACATACGAATACGATCTCTACGCGCTCACCGGAGCGCAATCGAAGGCCAGGATTTGGCATGCCTTAGATTGGCAGATGCATGACTCAGCGACAGATTTACCAACATTCCTATCGATTAAGGTTTCGAGAGACGGCCATGTTTTTCAGACACTGGATTACTCCGCAATTAAGAAAACCCAAGGTGTATTCGATCCTAACCATGGAACGATGTCGCTTGAGGGCGATCTTGGGGTCGATCTGCCTCCACCAGACGATAAAACCGGCATTCACGTTATTAGTGACCGATACGAAGTCGTCAATTTCCCTGGTGCCTA
>DATGVD010000113.1:0-5489 GCA_035300785.1 Pyrinomonadaceae bacterium
AGATGAAAGAATTCGTGCGCGACCAGGTACAAGAAACTTCGGTAGCCTTCTTCCTTAGCAAAACCGTTGCGGCTAAAGCCAAGCGCGGTCGAATTCAAATGCTCCAGTCCGCCGCCGGTGTTCGCCCGCAGATGCAAAATAAAGGTGTAGTCGTGGTAGGGAATGTCGCCGAACAGCGCGACTTCGGTCTCGACGATTTTTTGCACGCCCGCCAGCATCCGGTTCTGATCGTAGTTCCCGTCGCCGTCGATCACGATCCGGTGCGGCACGCCGCGAACCTGAAAATCGATTTGCTTGAAATTGCTGCACTCGACCGGCGAGTCGTACAGCACGTCGAAGTTCTCGGCGCGAAAGGTATTCGGCTGCCCGTCAACCGCCGGCAGTCCGGTCGCAATCTTCCAGCCGGGCGCGGGCAGAATGCGCAGCGTCGCCGGTGCATTGATCGACCCGTCGCGATACATCAAAAGCGCCGCGTTGTTCCAGAAAGCGTGATCCGAATTCAATTCACTCGTGCGCACGGAAAGTTCGTTTGCATAAACACGATACGTTGCGCGCCATTGACGCGCGCCGCCCGTCTTCACGCGCCAGGTATTCTTGTTAACCTTCGTCCAATCCAGTGCGCGGCCATTCGCATCCGCGGCAAAGTCCTGCACGTGCCGCTCGAATTCACGAATCAGATACGAACCTGGCGTCCACACCGGCATCACTAAATCCGTCTCGTTTGCAACCTGAAGATTCGCCGGAATCTGCACGCGCATTTCCACTTCCAGCAGATGCGTGTAGGGCCTGGGCATCGTCACCGTGAACGAAATGCCGGACGACAAAGGCCCGCCGGTCTGCGCCGGCGCGGCGGAACACGCCAGCAGCACCAGCGTCGTGACTTGAAGGGCTACGAATAAATAATGAAAGCGGCGCACCACTTCGTCCTCCGCCAAATCTCAGAGCCAAAGGCGCGGAGATGTTACTACGAATGAGGAGTGGGAAACCAAACGTCAGGTACGTTGTGGCGTGAGCAGCGCTTGACGGCGCGCGGGCGAAAGGTACGTCTGCGCCTCACAACTCCAGCACGTCGGCGTAAACGATGCGCTTTTCGACATGGGCTTCGGGGCCCCCGATGAATTGCTCGTATTCCCGGATCACCAGACGCAGCTTCACGCTGCCCCTGTCGGCTGGTAATTCCATACCGCCCTTCCACATCGTTAACCCGCCCGGCGCGTCCATCGGGAGCATGCCGACTTCGGAATTCGGGACCGGAACCCAGCCGAGATCCGTGCCGATCATTTGCGCTTCGAGAGAGATTGTCATGAGGTTGCCGTGCAGCCTTTGGCCGGACCAGACATTCATATCCGGAACTTCGAGTTCCATGCTGGACAACTTAAATCCGAACCCCGTGACCATTACCTGGAGCGAGTTCGGCGTAGTGTAAGCGACTGCCGCCGTGCGATCCGGCGTGAGCTGCGCGAAATCGGCGAGCACAACGCGCGAAAGATGCGCGTCGGGAATTGAGTTCGGTTGGAAGCGCGCCAGGGCCATGCGCACGAATGGATAATAGGAAGTTCCGGCGTCAATCTCGATGTCGCAGAACCAAAGCTTGCGATCAGCGTCGTATTCGACATCATGACCGGCGACGGCGACTGTCACTCCGGACAATTCATCCAGCGTCAACCCGCCGCTTGAGGCTGAAGCCAGCTTGAAATCGCCGATTTGCGGCGATGGCTTTGGCAAAGCTGAGTTCCAAATCGGATCCATGCCCCACTGAGTCACGAATGGCTTGAGCGGATCGTTCGGACCTCCGCTCGAACCGCCTGAACCCGAGCCGGTAATCGCGCTGATGATGCCGGGAGCGATGCTGATGATGCCCTTCGGCTGCTCGCGCAAGACGACGCCGAGTTTTTCTTCGTCGCCTGATGAAAACCACGGCCGTTCGAGATAAACGCGCAAGCCGTTGCCGGTGCGTTTGCTGGCCATGGTCTTGCCGCTTTTGTCATGCCCCCACTCATGCTTGCGATCTCCTTTATCGGAAGGCGGCGGCTCCCATTTGAAAGTCGGTACGATATAAAGAATCTTCGGCGCCGCCGGCCGTGCGGAATTCAGCACTTTGAAAGTGGACTTGGGAACTTTCGGAGTAACTCTCTGCTCAGGATGCAGTCTCCACGACGTATCCGGGTCACTATCTCGCGAGATGTTCTTTTGATCGCTCGTGATTTCAGTCGGGAAATATTCAGCAAAGCGGGTGGTCGCGACGATGTGATAATCAATCTTGCGATAATGTGTGTCGTGAAATTCGTGCTTCATGAAGTTCGCGATGTTTAGCCCCGAATTGACGTCAACGATGTCTTTCGGGTCCTGTCCGATCGATCCGTCGGGTTTGAGGCGATAGTCCGGCGCCGGAATCTTCAGCTCGAATGCCGCACCCTCTACGTTGATTTGCCTGGGCGCGTCTTCCGCAATAAAGTCTACCCACTCGGTCCACTGTCCGAGCACTTCGATTTTGCCACTACTCCGGGAATCGAGATCGACATTCCCGTCAAAGACCGCAAAGGTGTCGCCGTACTTCAATTTCTTCGTCTGCATTTTGTAGAACTTCGGTTCCTTGAGGGGCTGCTGCACGGCATGAACCAATTCCAGATGCCGAAACGGCGTCAGCATCCAGTGCTGGCCGGCGGTCGCGTACGGTTCGAGTTTCAACTGATCGGCGAACCAGCCCCACACGCCCATCTGCCCAAGATCGTCTTTGTTGAGATACGAGCTGTAACGAATGCGCGCAGTTTCCGCCTTCTGCAAAAAGACGGTGAGCACGTGGTTCTTCCACACCGGCGCGCCGCTGCCTTCAACGATCCGAATCCGAAACGGCTTGGCGTCGGGCCACGCGCCGTCGAATTGAGTTTTCAGCAGACTCAACTTTTGCTTTTGATCGACGGGATCGAGGCTGGCGATCTGAACTTTAGTCGCGCCCGCGTCTGAACCCAGCGCGCCCGCGCCCGAGACGCGCGGCAATCCGACGAACGCCACGCCGCGCGCGAACGGGTCGGGCAGATACGGCAGCAGCAGATCGTCTTCTTTGTGAATCACGTATTGGCCCGCGGTCAACGGGCTGCCTGGCGGACTAAGCGGCAGCGTCGTCTGCGTTGCGGAAACGCCGGCAGGCGTGACTAATTCAATTCCGGTAACCGGTTTCTTCGAATCAGTGCCTGGATCGTAGACTTCGGTGTCGAGAAACGTTCCTTCTTCCTTCAGCGCCAGCTTGTAGCCTTTGTCGTAATCTTTCTTATTGCTGGTCGCCGCGTCAAAGCCGATGAAGTCGTCAAACTTGCTGTGCAGCTCGGCCATCTGCTGCGAAGTTTTCGGCGGCGCGATATGGCGTTCGTTCTCTTTGTGATACTGATAATCCTTGCCGGCGAGCGCGCTGGTTACGGCCGGCTGGGCGATGTAGTCTTCAACTTTTTTATCATAGTTGCTGCGGATCACCATGCGCTCGACAGATTCACCGCTACTCACGTGGTCGCGCAGGATCAGAGCCGGCGGCACCACGGGATCGAATCGCGTGAAAAGGTGATCCTGCGAAGCCTGTAAATCGTCCTTTGATTCGGCGGGCAGCGAATTGCCGGCGATGTCGGCGGCACGTACGCGCATTCGATAAGTGTGCCCGAACCGCAGGCGCGGCAGAGTGCCGGGCTGGGGCACGAATGCGGTTTCAATATTGACGCCATCGATGGCGGTGTTCGGCGACGGCGCGACCTTTTCGTCCTGTTTCGGCAAAGGATTGCCGTTGTTATCATAGTTCTGCGCGATGATCGTCTTGCCGGGCCGCGGCGCGCTCAGGCTCCAGCCTTCCCATTGAAACAGCGTCTCGTGCAAATAAAGATCGCTGTCGCTGGCGCCATTGACCGTCGAACTCGCCGTCGCGCCTTTGACATAGCCTTCATCGGGAATTCGCAGCGGCGTGTGACTCGAGTTCGGAAACGAATAAGTGCCGATGCGTTTGCAAAGCGAACGCCACACAGCCGTGCTCGCCTTCGTCTTGTCGAAAATATCGACGCGATAGCCGCGCACCAGATCGTCGGCGAACAGCAGCACCGGCAAATTCATGTCCACCGACGGCGGGCTGCTCTCGACCGCCAGATTGTTCGGAGCCATTGCCAGCAGAGTTGAGGCCAGCTTCGCGGCGCGCGCGCGTTTTACCAGCGCGAGACCGCTGGTTCGAAACGATGGCAGACCGCCATCGTTAGGCGCAGTGTAAGCGCGCGGCACCGAAAGCCAGCGCCGCATGTTGCCGGCGAAATCGAGCGTCTTCAGCGATCCGCCGTCCACGTCAAGCTGCAGCAAATCGAAGTCGGCTTTGCTGTCCGGCGAGAATCGCGCGTCGACGTTCGTCAGCTTCAGCATGCCGTTCAAGAGATCGCTGCCGGCCTTTGGTTCGGCCACAAATTTACCGGCGAGCAACTTGGTCCACGGCGCAAAGTCGTTATTGAAAGCCGACGCGGGCGAAGTCCATTCCGGCAAAATCCGAATCGAATGCGAAGCCAGCAGGGTCGCCAACGATGCCGCCGGCGCGTCTATTTCGAGATCAATTAGCAGGCCGAGCTTGCGCTCCAGTTCCGGATAATCGCCGAGCCCCGCCACCATCTGATGAAAGTCGAGCTTTGGATTGAACTTGTCGGTGGCATTCTGAAACCTCGCCAAACGCTTGGGCGTCGGCTTTGGGTGCAGTTGTTCGTCGGTGAGATTCTTGTTGCGCTTGCGATCGTAGAAAAAGTCGAGCTGCACAAAAGCAAACTGCTGCGCCGTCATCCCGGGAGGCGTGTAGTTGGGCGGAATAACTTTGCCGCCTTCGCGATTTCCAAACAGCGCATCGAACTGTTTTTCAAACGCCCCTCCCTGGCCGCGCAGAGGATTGTGCCGGGTGTCGCGCAGCGGGCCCAGGTCGTTCAGCAAATCGTTGAAGCCAAAATAATCCTCGTCGCCTTTGCCGGTTTTCAAATGCGGCAGGACCGTCGGCGATTGCTGGCCGGCGGCGGTGTAGAGACCTTTCAGATAACCCATCACGCCGGCAACCGGAAAAGATCGAATAACGCGCTTGCTGGCATCCGCAAACTTGTAGGCGCGGACGAAGGTGCTCGGTTTGAAAACGGTGGTCCAGAGATCGTTGTCAGGTTTGTCGGTGACGACTTTCGCTTTTAGCTTGGGCCCGCCCTTGAACTCGACGCTGAACTTGACCTCGCTGACGCGCTTCGCCCAGTTAACAAAGTCAGGATAGTCGCTGAGCTGCGTGTCGCTGTTGTTGTAAAGCCGCGGCGAGACAAAAACGGAGAGCTTCAGCGTCGTGCCATCCGCGCCGTTCGGTAATGCAGTCCAGATGATGCGTTGAGTCTTGGCCATAATTCCGAAAGAACTCTTGAAGCAGGTTGGCGGCTTTGCCGCCCGATGTGCGGAAAGGCTATGCCTTTCCGATCGTCCCCAAACTCTCCTCCTCGTCGAGGCTGTGCCTC
>DATGVD010000114.1:0-3649 GCA_035300785.1 Pyrinomonadaceae bacterium
CAACATCAAACGCCGGCCGGAAACCGATGACGTGTGGTTGTTGACAGATGCGGGCTACAACATTTTGCTCTCGATGAATAATTACAAGTGGTACTACCATCTGATCTCCGCATCGAGAGCTACTGAACCGACTGATGCTCGATATAAAGTCGCTGGGCCGCTATGCGATTCGGGCGATGTTTATTTCGATATTGAGCGGCACGGGCGTTTGCCCGACTATCGCCTGCTACCGCGCGACGTGAAACCGGGTGAAGTGCTCGCGCTCTTGAATAGCGGGGCGTACTCACTGGCGCAAATGTTTCCGTACAATGGGCGGCCTCTGCCTCCAGCAGTCATGGTTAGGGATGGTGGTATGGCGGATTTGATTAGACGGCTCGATACTTACGAAGGCTTGATTGCGAGTGATGTTTGGTGATGATCACATGCGTGATTCCAAATTCCAAATCCCAGATTCCAAATTCCAGAGGGTTATTCTAGTCAAGGGGGTTTGTTCTATTTTGGAGAGTGCTGAGTCTGGAATCTTGGATCTAGAATCTTGAGTCTAAACTCTTGGGTTTGGAGTCTGGAGTCTGGAGTGTGGATCTGGAATCTGGATCTGGAATCTGGAATCTGGAATCTGGAATCTGGAATTAATCCTCGATCCATTACGGCTTTTTCAATTTACCTCAACGGAGGTTACTCTCATGCGTTACAAACGATTCGAAGATCTCCCAGTTTGGAATGATGCAATCGAATTCGCTGTCCAGGTGTACGCACTCACGTCCAGACCTGAGTTTAAGGGTCACTGGAGTCTGAAGGATCAGCTCGAACGCGCTGCTGTTTCAGTTTCTAACAACATAGCTGAAGGCTTTGAGCGCGGCACCAATAACGAATTGCTCGCCTTCCTTTATATCTCCCGCGGTTCAGCCGGCGAAGCCAGATCCATGCTCTGCTTGCTGGAGAGGATTCCAGTGTTCCGATCGCTTGGCAACGAAATCAAGATGCTCAAGCCGAAGGCCGAAAGTTGCTCGAGACAGTTGAAAGGCTGGACTCAATCACTTCAGGATTCGGAGTTCAAGGGTGAGCGTCACGTCAACCAAAGAACGAAGCGGATTGATCGAGCGGCACAAGAGCGCGAAGAGTTTCTTAAGGAACTTGCTGAAATCAGAACTAAGGCAGCAGCGGCAGGAAAGAACCAAGCTGAGTTTTAGACAACAAAAATGAACTCGAAACTCGAACCTCCAAGACCACAGCTTACTAATGGCCAGCTCATTCGCGGTCTTGGCTTGATCGCGGCGATCTCGGTCAATGTCGCAAATGTAATCGGCACTGGCGTTTTCTTGAAAGCCCGCGTGATGACTTGCAACGTGGGCACGCCGGGAAAGGCGCTGACTGTTTGGCTGGCCGCCGGGCTGCTTTCGCTGGCTGGCGCGCTCACGTACGCGGAGCTTTTGGCGATGATGCCGCGCGCTGCCGGCGAGTACGGCATCATGCGCGACGCCTACGGGCGGCCCTGGGGATTCATCTACGGTTGGACGCAGTTTGCCATAGCGCGCAGCGCCTCGGCCGCCGCGCTGGCCGTCGGCTTTGCGATCTTTCTTAACGAACTGCTCGGCGGCTCGCTCAAGCACGTCTACTTCACCCTTCATCTGCCCGGCGGGTACGACGTTCCCTTCGGGCGGCTGCAACTGATCGCGCTCGGGGCGATCTCCGTGACAGCGCTAATCAATTGCGCGGCGGTAAAGTTTAGCGGCGGCGTCGCGACCGTGCTTACGTCCGTCAAGGTCCTGCTCCTCGTCGGTGTCGGCTTCGGCGCTGTCTTTTACAGCAATGGCGATTGGTCGCATCTGTCGCAAGCCAACGTGGGTGGCGCGTGCGAAGGTGTGAGCATCACGACCGGAGGATTTGCTGGATTTGCCGCGGCCATGTTGGGCGCGCTGTGGGCTTACGACGGTTGGAACAACATTACGTTTCTGGCGGGCGAGGTGAAGCGGCCGGAACGGAATCTCCCGCTCGGGTTGATCATCAGCATGTTTCTCGTGATGGGATTATACCTGCTGGTGAATCTAAGCTATTACCACGTCCTCACGCCAACCGAGATCGCGAACGTCCCCGCGTCATTGTCAGTTGCGGCCGAAGTTGTCCGGCGTTTGCTCGGCGCGCTGGCCGTCACTCTGATGGCCGCGGCGATGATGACGTCCTCGTTTGGGGCGTTGCATGCTTCGATCCTGGCCACCGCGCGCGTGCCCTACGCAATGGCCCGCGACGGTCTGTTGTTTGCAGGACTGGCCAAAGTTTCGCCGCGGACGTGCGTGCCGATTCGCTCGCTGGTGGTCCTGGGGATCTGGTCAGGGGTGCTCGCGCTTTCGGGTTCGTACGACACGCTGACTGATTCGGCGATTTTTGCGCTCACGCTGTTTTATGCGTTCGTCGCCGGGTCGGTTTTTGTCTTCCGTCGCCGCCTGCCCGATGCGCCGCGGCCTTATCGCACCTGGGGATATCCGGTGGTGCCGATCGCTTTCCTGTTGGTGACAGCCTGGTTGATCCTGAGAACGATCTGGGACCAACCAAAGCAATCGGCGATCGGATTGGGATTGATTCTGATTGGCCTGCCGGTTTACCTGATTTGGGCAAAGCGAGATCGAGTTTCCGCAGCGGACGACCGGGAATAGCCCAGCGATTTGATCCTTGGGTTGAAGCCCTGAAATCCTTTGCGACGGTCGGGTGCGATAGGAAATGTCCACGAAGTCACACGAAACGAAACCAGGTGTTTTTGGTTCGTGTGATTTCGTGGATCGCTTCCATAAACCTCAGAATAGGGCATGAAAAATCAGCGGAGCACTTATGCGTAACTTAAAAGTATCTCTGTTTCTAATCCTGCTTCTGTCCCTTTCTGCTCAGGCGCAGCACAACTCGCGGAACTCGCCAACGATCCGCGCAGCTTCATCCGACACCTTGCAGGAACTCGTCAACGAAGCCGCGCACACGGCGCTCGTGAAGTTTGCCGACAAGAAACTTGCTGAAGCTCAGCTCTCAATCACGCTGATTGATTTACGGGATCCGCAACATCCCGCGAGCGCGAGTTTTCGCGGCAACGAACGCGTGTATCCGGCCAGCGTGGTGAAACTTTTCTATCTTGTCGCGGTGCACCGCTGGCTGGAGGACAAAAGGATCAAACATACGGACGAGCTCAAGCGCGCCGTGCGTGACATGATCGTCGATTCTTCAAACGAAGCAACGCAGTACGTGGTCGATGTCTTGACGCACACGACCGGCGGTTACGAGTTGCCGCCGAAAGAAATGGAAGAGTGGCAGGACAAACGCAACGCCGTGAATCGTTATTATTCATCGCTCGGGTATACGAACATCAATACAAACCAGAAAACCTTTTGCGAAGATGCCTACGGCCGCGAAAAAGTCTCGCGCGGACCCAATGGCGAGAATCGCAACAAGCTGACGACCGATGCGACGGCGCGTTTGCTCAGCCAGATTGTCACTGGCCGCGCGGTCACACCGGCGCGCAGTGCGCAGATGATGGAATTGCTGAAGCGCGATTTCGCCGGCACTTCAAAGGACAACGACGATCAGGGCCACGGCTTTACCGGCATCGCTTTGCAGGGAACGGGCGCGAAGCTTTGGTCGAAGGCCGGCTGGACCAGCACGACTCGGC
>DATGVD010000115.1:0-3326 GCA_035300785.1 Pyrinomonadaceae bacterium
TCGCGCAATGGCGGGAGTTCAATCGGCACTACTGACAACCGGTAATACAAGTCCTCGCGAAAGGTTCCCTGGCGCACCGCGTCCTGCAAATCGATGTTGGTGGCCGCGATGATGCGCACATCCACGCGCCGCGGAGTGGTATCGCCGAGCGGCGTGAACTCGCGCTCCTGGATCACGCGCAGCAAACGCACCTGGGTCTCGGGCGGAATGTCGCCAATCTCATCGAGAAAGATCGAACCGCCGTCGGCAACTTCGAACAGTCCTTTTTTCGCCGCGACCGCGCCGGTAAAGGCACCGCGCGTGTGGCCAAAAAGTTCCGACTCCAACAATTCGCTGGGGATGTTCGAGCTGTTGACGGTAACGAACGCGCGGGTCGCGCGCGGGCTGGCCTCGTGAATTGCTTTCGCGATCAGCTCTTTGCCGGTGCCGCTCTCGCCGGTGATCAGAATCGTGGAACGCGCGGGCGCGACCTGTTCCACGAGCCGAAAAACTTCCTGCATAATATCCGAACGGCCGACGATCGCGCCGCGATCGACTTCGCGACTCATGGCTCGCCGCAGCGATCGACGTTCTTCGTCTTTGCGCCGGCGTTTGATGCCGGCGGCGACGGTGGTGCTGATCAGTTCGTTCTGGAATGGCTTGCGAATGCAGCCAAAGGCGCCTTTTTCCCAGGCGGCGATCGCGGTATCGAACGTGGCGTATGCCGTAATCATCACCACGACCGCATCCGTGTCGAGTTTGAGAAACTCCTCCAGCGCGCGCAATCCACCAATGCCCGGCATCGATACATCGAGCAGCACCACGTCGTACGGCCGCTTGGTGTAAGCGTCCAGCCCTTCTTCGCCGGTCTTTGCCAGGTCGACGCGATAACCCTCGGGCGAAAGCAGGGACTCGAGGACATCCCGCATGATCTCCTCGTCGTCAACAACGAGCACTGAACCTTTTTTCGCCATGATGGAGTGCGGTGACTTGTAACTGTTCTGGTTGCGCTTGCCGACGCCCGGGCTGCTGACACCTGGACCGTTAAGACCGCGAGATTATTACCGAAACAAATAGCAAACAGCTAATCGTCGCGTCACCTCTTCGCAGTGTCTCTCGATCAGAAATTATTGAATTATTGCGCAGCGGCCTGCAAACGGGCGCGTGAATCGTCGGTGGGCAAGGTAATGCGAAATGTCGTGCCGCGCCCCGGCGTGCTGGAGACGCTGATGTGACCATCGTGCTCCTGAACGATGCCGTAAGTGACGGCCAGACCCAGTCCGGTGCCGCGCCCGACGCCTTTGGTGGTAAAGAATGGATCGTAGATCTTCGCCACGTCTTCCGGCGCAATGCCTACGCCCGTGTCGGCAACTTCAATTACCAGCAAGCCGTCGTCTTCTCCGTTGCGCGTGGCCAGGGTGATGCGCCCGTTGCCGTTGGCAATCGAATCGCGCGCATTCAGAATCAGATTCGTAAAGACTTGTTGCAGCTTGACTGAGTTGCCATGAACTTTCGGCAGATTGTCACCATAGTCCCGGATAATTTCGATCTGGCTGCGCCGCAGTTGTGGCTCGAGCAATTGCAGCGTGTCGTCGAGCACGCGATGAATATCCAGTCCGGCAAACTCGGCCGCGCTCCCGGTGCGCGAGAAATTCAAGAGGTTGTTGACAATCTCGCTGGCGCGATCAGCCTGGCGGCTGACTTTTTCGAGCAACGCGTGCTTCGGGTCGTTCTTCGGCAACATGCCCAAAAGCATCTGCGTATAAGACGAGACTCCGGTCAAAGGTGTGTTGACCTCGTGGGCAACGCCGGCAGCCAGCATGCCAATCGACGAAAGCTTCTCGCGCTGTTGCAGTTGATCTTCCAGTTGCAGCCGCTCGGTCACGTCCTCAAAAACCACCAGCGCGCCGGTTTGTTCGCGCGAGTCGGCGCAGAGCGGCGCCAGCGCAATGTTCAGCACCAGCGAACGGCCGGCCCGCGTGGCGGTGTGCAACTTGTAAATCTGCCGCGTCTGTCGCAACTGCCAACCGTCCGGACCCAGCACTTGTTTCAGCGTGTCGGCAAAGTCTTCCACGAATAAGTCTTCGACGCTCAGGCCGATGGCTTCGTCGCGCCCGAGGGAAAACATTTCCTCCAGCGCGGAATTCAAGCGGGTGATGCGCCCGTACAGATCGACCGCGATCAGTCCGACGTTGATCGACTCAACGATCGATTCATTGAATTCCTTGAGCAGCTCGAGTTCAGCCGCGTGCTGCTGTTGCTCCTGATAAAGCAGACTGTTTTCGATGGCCACGGCGACATAGCCCGAAACGGTGCGGAGAATCTCGACGTCCTCTGAAGAGAGCAACGCGCCATCGGCCGAACGGCCGAGTCCGATGACCGCGACCATGCGCCCGCGCACGACGCACGGCACGTAATAATGCAGGACCCGGCGCACGAAACCGTTGCCTTCGGGCGCGGACTCCAGATCATCCGCGCGGACTACGCCGGTTTCGGCTGAGCGCGTACGAATCATTTCGCGGAAATCCGCGGGCACATTCATTGGCGCCGAGAGTCCGGCAGTGCGCGCCACGCGGTAGCCGGCCGGCGCGCGTTCGTCTTCAATAAAGATCGCCAGCCGTTCGACGTTCATCACCTGGCGCAGGCGCGTGATCAGCGAATCGAGCAGCGGATCCAGCGCGGTGGTTGCCGAAACCGTGCGGCCGAAATCCGAAAGACTGCGCCGCAGATCGTAACGCTGGCCGTAAAAGATGCGGTCCACGCGCTCTTGCAGGAAATTCTTAACCGGCGCGGCGATCATCACGATCAAGGCCATCGCGGCCACTGAAATAATCAGCGGCAAGCTAATAATCTCACCCGAAGATGCGACATTACCGCCAAACGCGTAGCCGACCAGGTAAACAATCGTGCCGAGCAAGACGGCGATCGCCAGTGTTGTCAGTGCATAGACAGCGGCGCGGCGCACCACCAGCTCGACATCCATCAAGCGGTATCGGACTACTGAGTAACCCAGCGACAGCGGAATCAGAATCAATGGGAGCACCGCTACGTCGGTCAATGAACTTGCAGTGTCCGTGCCGATGACGAATCCGATTGCGTAGAGGAAAGTGAAGGGCGCAATCGCCAGAACAGATCCCCACACGACCCACTTCAATTGCTGCCGGGCAACCGTGTTCTTGCTGATTACAAAACGCCGGATCAGCAATGCTGCGCTGGCTAGTAAAGCGACCGTAAACTGGATGACGGTGGCTTTCGAATATACGACCGCGAACTCAGGCGGATAGTAAAGAAGCCTGCGGGCAGCCGGTAGCACGTGGACCAACTGATCGCGAAGAAAGACGACCGCA
>DATGVD010000116.1:0-2451 GCA_035300785.1 Pyrinomonadaceae bacterium
TCGGCGTAATTGGTTGTAATGAATCTTGCTAACAAACGAAACCGGCGTATCATGCAGAATCGACAGTCGAGAATTGTAAATGTCGCGCTCCCTAAGCACGACCTTCATAAGCTGCTCATTTCAACCTCGCTCCGTTAGGCACGTCTTCCGCAAAAGTCGCGATCACCGGCTTCCCTTCTTCGCCAACGGAAGCCGCCAATAACATGCCCTGCGACTCATAGCCGCGCAGCTTGCGCGGTTTCAGGTTCGCGACCACCACGATCTTGCGCCCGATGAGTTGTTCAGGTTCGTAGTACTGCGCGATGCCCGCGAGAATCTGGCGCGGCTTTTCCTCGCCGATGTCCGCCGTAATCAGCAAGAGCTTGTCGGCTTTGGGAATCCGTTCGGCGGTGAGAACTTCGCCGACGCGCAGCTCAACTTTTGCGAAGTCGGTTATGTCGATCAGCCCGTCGCCACTCTCGTTTTTCACCGCGTCATCTTCGCTGGCTTGCTGAACGCCCTCCCTGACGGTCGGGCTACTGCCCGCGCCGCTGTCAGGCGCAACATCCACTTCGGTTGTATCCACTCCGAATCCTCCGCGTTCTCCTATGATTTGAGCCATTGTTCTCACCTTATCGATTCGGGGAAACAGCGGCTGTACTTCGCCGATCTGAGTGCCTTCCGCCAGTTCGCCCCATTTCAGTCGCGCCGGATCCAGTCGGGACGGATCACCAATCAAACCAAGTTGTTGATAGATGCCGCTCGTCGAGTTCGGCATCACCGGATAGAGCAGAACGCACAACCAGCGCAGCGCTTCAGCGGCGCGATAAAGAACGGCGCCCAGAGTTTGTTTCTGACTCTCGTCTTTCGCCAGACCCCAGGGCTTTGCCTCTGAAATCATCTTGTCGACATGTGCGACAATCGCCCACGCTTCTTCCAGCGCGCGGCTGAAAGCGAAGTTATCGAAGTGGCGGATAACTTCATCGCGGGCGTGCTCAACGACGCTGGAGATCGTTGCCGCGTCTGAGTCGACGCCAGCGCGCTTTGCGGAAAGTCTTGCTTCTTCCGAAATGTTTCCTGACGGAACGCGTCCCGCGCAATAGCGCTGAATCATCGTCAGCGTGCGGCTGGAGAGATTGCCGAGACCGCTGGCGAGATCGCTGTTAGCCCGATCAATGAGCGCTTCATATCCGAACCTTCCGTCCTGACCAAACACCATCTCACGCAGACAGAAATATCGAATCGCGTCAATCGAAAAATATTTGTTGAGCACGTCCAGCTCGATCGTGTTGCCGAGCGTCTTTGACATCTTGCGTCCGTCAGGATCGACCCACATCCCATGCGCGACGATCGCGCGCGGCTGCTCGACGCCGGCAGCCATCAGGAAGGCCGGCCAATAAACGGCGTGGAAACGCAGAATGTCCTTTCCGACCAGATGCAGCGCCGGCCAGAACTTTTCAAAGCCGACCGCACGCTGCTGTTGCTCATTTCCGAATCCGATCGCGGTGATGTAGTTCGTCAGTGCCTCGAACCAGACGTACATCGTGTGTTGCGGATCGCCGGGAACGGGAATGCCCCAACGTACAGAGGTGTTCACGCGGCTGACGGAGAGATCCTGCAAGCCGCCGCGAACGAAACTCCGCACTTCATTGCGCCGCGCCTCGGGCTGGACAAAATCCGGACGAGATTCATACAAGCCCAGCAACGCTTCGTCGTAATCCGACAGGCGAAAGAAGTAGCTCTCTTCGGAAACGCGATCTAGTTTCGTCTCGTGGATCAGACAGGTCGGCGGTTCCCCCGCACTCGCCGGCGGCGCATACTCATCTTCGGTTTTGTAAGCCGCGCAGGCCGCGCAGAACCAGCCTTCGTAGTGTCCTTTGTAAAGAGCCTCGCGGCCTTTCGGAGTTTTCGCTTTCGCCATCCGCCGCCAGAATTCGCTGACGCCGGCGTAGTGAAACGGCGCGGTCGTGCGCATGAAAATGTCGTAACCACCGTGCGCCGTGTCCAGGCCGAATGCGTCGGTCATCTTTTTGTAGTAACCAACTACGTAGTCCGCCTGCTCTTTCGGCGTGCGATGGTTGCGCTCGGCTGCGCGTTCGATCGCGATGCCGTGCTCGTCCGTGCCGGTCAGAAAAAACGTTTCAATTCCCTGCTGTCTCTTGCGACGCGCGACGGCGTCGGCCACGATCATCGTATAAAGATGGCCGAGATGCGGCAGGCTGTTGACGTAGTAAATTGGGGTGGTGACGTAGAATGTCTTCATGAGCAACTAAGCAAATAGTAAACGATCCACGAAACGACACGAAAGGCGGCGAAATCAGGCGATCGGATTCGTGGCTGTTTCGTGTGGTTTCGTGGATCGCAGATCGGTGGCTCCGTTAGCAAGCCCGTTCCGGATTAGTCGGCTCGTTAACTCGGCTTAGCGTTTCTGAGACTTGGCAAACTCGTCATCCGGATTGAACTTCGGCAGCG
>DATGVD010000117.1:0-4690 GCA_035300785.1 Pyrinomonadaceae bacterium
AGGAGAACAGAGCGCTGCCTCGACACGGCAGAGGTCTGGGGTTCAAGTCCCCACGCGCCTACCAATCCTCTCGATTAAGTCGGTCACAACCCAAGCTCTGGACTTCCTCCTCCGGCCAATTCTTGTCTAGCGTTAACCGCTTCGCGGTATTGCCGGTCGGTTATTTGAACCTGAACCTGACTCGATTAGAATTCCAAGACTATGAATGATGAGCCTCCTGAAACTAGCAACCCTTTGCCGGAGTCAACGCTGAAGCGTCTGCGCGAGTTGCGCAGCAAGCTATTGCATCTCCACAAGACCCTTTTAGAAATGGAACGCGCAGATTTCGAGCGTAACGTTGGGCGTCTCACCAGCGGCGAGCTGTTACAACTCGTCATCAATCACCCGCAGTTTGCCTGGCTGCGCCAGATCTCTGCGCTGGTGGTGCAGATGGATGAAATGCTTGCTGCCGAGGAACCTGCGACGCTGAGCGATGTGCAGGGCCTGCTGTCCCAAGCCAGTCTATTGTTGACTTCATCGACGGACGAAGTGTTCAAAGAGAAGTATCAGGCTGCGCTTCAGCGTGAGCCCGCGGCGGTGGTCGCCCACTCGGAAGTAACGAAGCTGTTGGGCCTGGGGTGAGACGCATTCAGAATCGTCACCCGAGGATCCGACTTTTCGTGTTAATTCGTGTGAATTCGTGGATCGTCGCATAACCACGAATCCGAACAATCCACGAAATCACACGAAGCGGAATTTGTCTTGGCCGAGTATTTTGGGCAACCTTTCTGACGGTCTTCTCGTAGATAATTGAAACGGCCCGGTTGGTCGAGGCAAGGCCCGCTCAATCGCTTGAAAACGGGGAATGAATGAAAATTTTGACGAGGCGTAAACGAAAAAGATTTCGCTAAGAGTTAACCGAATCCGGCTTCAGCCGTCTTATCTTTAGACAAGGAAATAAAAGTGAAACGAAACCGAGGGTTATTGCACTAACTAGTCAAAAGAATCGCACCAAAAGGTCAGGGAGATGGTTATGTTGAAAATACGCGCCAGGAATTTGGGTCACGTTGTTTTTCTTTGCATGCAGGGCCAAATCGTGAACGGTGAGACGGAAACTCTGCGCAAGGCCTTGCGATCCCTCTCAGAGGCCGTGTCAGTGGCGCAGTCAGATGTCAGCACAGTCGTTTTGGATCTGGCGCAAGTGAGTACTGTCGACGCCCGCGGCTTGGGCGTTTTGTTGGAGCTGCGCAATCAGATTCAAGCAAAAGGAATCGGCTTCAAATTAATGAATGTGGGCAGGCTGATCGGCAGGGTACTGGAGGTCACGCGCCTGGATTCTGTTTTCGAAGTCACCTCCGGAGTGGAATTTTTTCCCGCCGTCTCGCGGCGCCGGTCCGCATCAACAATGGGGCTTGCGTCCTGCGCTTAGCGCAGGCTAAATCTATCTCGATTCGTTCCTTCCAGATTTCAGCGGTCAGGTTGTGCCAGCTGGTTGCTGATAGAGGCCGAGCACATTTCCCGCCGGGTCGCTAAATCTTGCGGTGATTTCTGGTAAGTCCATGCCGATGGGTTGCACAATCTTGCCGCCATTAGCAATGACGGCGTCAACTGCCGCCGCGACACTGTCAACCATGATGTAGATCAACAGCCCGGGGTCAGTTGACGGTTTCCGGCCCACAATCCATGTGCCGCTCACCTCACCTACCGTGTCGTCAAAGGCGAGATGGCCGTCGCCGCGCTGTCTGATTCGCCAACCAAAGACCTCTCTATAAAAAGATGCCGACGTGTCGATGTCGATAGCCGGAATCTCGATATAGCAGATTTTGCCGTTTCCCAGACCAGGACGATTATTGTTTTCCATGGTGCCGGTTGATTCTCTCTCAAGAAACGGGTTAGGTGGAAGTGGGCAGAAGACAGACGGCAGATGTCAGCTACCATCGCGACGAACGATTACCAGAGACATGTCATCTACCAGTGATCGCGTGGCGGCGAAATCCTGAACCGCGCCCAAAACCGAAAACAGCATCGTGTCGGCAGCCCCGGCTGTGTCAGCAGCGCCGCTTTGCGCGCGGCGCAGTTGCTTTTCAAGGCGCGCGTAACCAAACTCCTCGCCCGCATTGTTGAGTGACTCAGTGATGCCGTCGGAATAGACCATCAATACGTCGCCCGCGCCCAGCTTGAACGATCCACTGACGTACGCGGCATCAGAAAGAACGCCCAGCAACAGTCCCCCTTCCGACAACGATTCCAATTCGCCATTGGCACGCAAGAGAATAGCCGGAGGATGTCCGGCGCTCGAATATTCAACCAGCCCGGTGATCGGATCCAGCTTGGCAAGAAACATGCTGGCCAAGGGCACCGCCGAAGTTATCAGGCAGATATCTCGGTTCACGCCGGCAACGATCGACTCCGGTTGGGAGGTCGCGGCCGTGTGCGCGCCCAGCAGTCCCACCAGATGCGTGGTCCACATTCCGGCCGCCAGACCTTTGCCGCAGATGTCACCCAACGCGAGGATGACGCCGTCGTTCGTTTCTTCGACGGTGAAGAAATCACCGGGCAAGTGGCGCACGGCAAAAATCTCGCTGGCAATTTCAAAGTCTCCGTGGCGAACCAGACGCGGCGCACATAGACGCCGGTGCACCTGCGCCGCTTCGAAAATCGCGGTGTGCAGTTCAGCGTAATCCTGCTGGAGCGCGGCGAGCTTAACTTCCAACTCCTGCCGGCGCGGTTTGGTTGAGCGCTTCGGTCGCGGCGCGTACACGGGCGCGTCAAGAGCCCGCTTGGTGCCGATGCCTCTGGGGAAGAGTGACTGACTCATGAGAACTTGTCTCTGCCTGACGGTGTTTAGAGTACCAACTTCAGTTGGGTTCTTTCTCGCTTAATAAGAGCCCGACTAAAGTCGGCACTCTGAACAATGTACCTGAAATCAACCAACGAATTTATAACCGCTGCCATGAACGGTAAGTATGAAACGCGGCTCCTCAGGATTTGGTTCCAGCTTTTGCCGGAGATGGACGATGTGCGTGTCGACTGTGCGCGTGTTCGGATAATTGTCGTAACCCCACACGGCGTCCAGCAACCGATCGCGGCTGAGCGTTTCCGCGGGGTTTGATAAGAAGTACGCAAGCAACGCGAACTCCTTCGCTGAGAGATCGATGAGGTTGCCGGCGCGTCGCACTTCGTTAGCGCGGACGTTGACTTCGATATCGCTGAATCGATAAATCTCGGGCGCGGGTGCCTGCGGCGAAGCGCGTCGCAGCACAGCTTTCACGCGGGCCATCAGTTCGCGAATTGAGAACGGCTTCGTCACGTAATCATCGGCGCCCAGTTCAAGGCCGACAACTTTGTCGATCTCCTGGCCGCGCGCGGTGAGCATGATGATGGGCAGCGCTGGCCGCTGCGCCTTTAGCTGTTTGCAAACGTCGAGACCGCTCATCCGCGGCATCATTACGTCGAGCACTACGAGATCGGGATTGTCGGCGAGGGCGCGAGCGAGACCTTCGGCGCCATCGGCGGCGCTGAGCACGTCATAGCCTTCGTACTCAAAGTTGTCCCGCAGGCCGGCGACCATCGCCGGCTCGTCTTCGACAATCAGGATGCGGTTTTTCCTGCCGGCATTTTCGGCGGGGTTCCGGTTCGGGGTATCGCGGTTCGGGCCGCCGTTTGATTGCTCGTTGAATTTCAAGGTTCTGTTCATGATGGGCTCGTTCCAGATGATGCGGCGTCATTGGTCTGCTGATCTGATGCCAGGGGCAACGACATTGTAAACTTGCTGCCTTTGCCGGGGGTGCTTTCCACGGCGATGTCGCCGCCGTGCGCTTGCGTGATGTGGCGGACCAGCGATAGACCCAGACCGCTTCCTTTCGTGTTGTGCACCAGAGGGTCTCCGGTGCGATAGAACTTCTCGAAAATCTTTGACTGCTCGCGCCGGGTGATGCCGATGCCGTGGTCAAGCACTTCGAGTTTCACCGAGCCGTTCTCCCGGTAGAGCTTCACGCCCAAAAACTTTTCGTCAGTCGAGTATTTCAGCGCGTTGTTGACCAGATTGACCAGCGCCCGCGCGATTGCTTCGCGATCCACGCGCACGGCCGGGATGTCCGGGTCGATGCTCTCGGCAAACGCGAAACCCTGTTGCTCGATTTGGTAGCGATACGAATCGAGCGTGTTCTGAACCAGCTCGGCAATATTAGTCTCGCGGAATTCGTATTCTTTGCGGCCGGCCTCAATGCGCGAGAAATCGAGGATGTTATTGATGAGCGCCGTCAGCCGTTCGCTCTCTTTGCGAATTATGCGGTAGTACTCCTGTTTCTTCTCCGGCGTAGTGATGCGCCTCAGCTCGAGCGTCTCTGCGTACAGGCGAATCAAAGCCAGGGGCGTGCGCAGTTCGTGCGAGACGTTCGAAACAAAGTCGGACTTCAGGCGCGCCAGGGCCATTTCCTTGCTGACGATGTGCTTGGTCAGCACCAGACCGCCGATGATCAGCAGCGAGAGGATGCCGAGGATGAGAAAACTTTGATGCATCCAGGTTCGGCCAATCGCCTCTACGCTGGTACCCTGAAACTTGATGCCCAGCGCCAGCGGGCGGAAAACGTCGTCGAACTTGCGCGAAACTTCGGGCTTGCCATCGCCCCAACCAGCCGTAGCGGCCAGCGGCTTCATGTCATGTGACATTTCGGATTCCGCGGGATAGATCATCATGGCAATTTGGTTT
>DATGVD010000118.1:0-15229 GCA_035300785.1 Pyrinomonadaceae bacterium
GTAATGTGGTGAGTCCCGGGAGCGTCTCGTCGCCACGGTCTCAGATCAGGTGGAACGTTGGGATTCGGTCGCTATTGTTCCCGGTACTGAGCTCATCGACCTGACATCCAGATTGATATGACTAAGAAGAAACCCGCCGCGCCGCGAACGAAGGCAAAGAAACCATCGAAGCATCCGACTGCTACCGCCTCGGCCCGCCTTTGTTCCACTGCGCGCGCCGCGCGCATGCCTGCCGTTATTCACCCGATGCTGGCGACGCTGGTTGACGATCCGTTTTCGAACCCCGAGTGGATCTTTGAAACAAAGTGGGACGGCTTTCGTGCCGTGTGCTTTATTGAAAATGGCGGCGCGCGCTTTGTCTCGCGCAATCAGCTGGATATGACGCATCAGTATCCCGAGCTGGTTGACGTTGGCAAGCAAGTCGACGCGAAGGAAGCGATTCTCGACGGCGAGATCGTCGCGCTCGATCGTGACGGTATGCCGCGCTTTCAACTCTTGCAGCCTCGCGTGGGCCGCAAGAAGGAAAGCGACATCGAAGCGCTGCTGGGCAAGGCAAAGATCGTTTACTTCGCTTTCGATCTGCTTTACGTGGACGGGTACGACTTAATGTCGTGCTCGGTCGTGGAGCGGAAAGCAGCGCTGGAACAAATTCTGCGGCCGACGAGCTTCATAAAATTCTCGGAGCACGTCGTAGGCGAGGGCGAAGCTTTCTTTGCGCAGATTGAGAAGTTTCGTCTGGAAGGCATGATGGCTAAACGCGCTGCCAGCAATTACGTGCAAAGGCGCAGCTCTGATTGGCTCAAGGTCAAAACCGTCGAGCGTTCCGAAGTGGTGGTGGCTGGTTACACGGCGCCGCGCGGATCGCGTGCACATTTCGGCGCCCTGGTCGTCGGACTCTATCGCGATAAAGAGTTGCATTACGTCGCTCACGTTGGCGGCGGCTTTAACCAAAGGACGCTGGAAAAGATTTACAAATTGATGCAGCCGCTCCGGACCAGGCAGAGCCCATTCGTTGAGGCGCCGAAAACCAACGAGCCGGTGCAGTGGTTGAAACCAAAACTGGTTGCGGAAGTGAAATTCTCAGAGTGGACGGCTGATGGACACCTGCGTCATCCCGTCTTCGTCGGCTTGCGTGAAGACAAGCGCCCGGATCAGTGCCGGTTTGAGCCGCGAAAGGCTACCGAGAAAGTGGTCGGGAAGGGCAGGCAGAAGTCCTGATCCGTCGGGGCACAGCTCGTCCACGCAAGAATTCCGGAAAATCTCAGATTTGCAGGCTTATTTGACGCCTTCGAGTCAGCCGCTGGGCCGCAGCAGACCGCGAAAGATACCCTGAATCTCGACCCGTGAAGCGTGCACTCGGATGGGTTCTAACTGCGCATTCGATGGCCGCAGTTCCACTTCGTCTCCGAAACGAAACATGCGCTTGAGGGTGGCCCGGGCGCGATCGATCAAAGCCACGACGATCTCGCCTTCGCGCGCCTCAGTGCGGTTCTCGATCAGCGCGATGTCGCCGTCGCAGATGTGCTCGTCGATCATCGAGTCACCTTTCACGCGCAGCGCATACACTCGGTCGGGCCGCACGCGTCCGAGGAGAAAACGTGGCACCGAGATCATCTCGACGTCGCGGACGGCGTCGATGGGTGCGCCGGCGGCGATCCGACCAAGCAAAGCGATTTCGCAAATCGCGTTCGCCGGTGCGTCTTCAACTTTCACAGCGAGCGTGAAACGACCCGGCTCGTGTTCGCGTTTGATCAGGCCGCGCTTCTCCAGCGCGGAAATGTGTTTCGCGATCGTCGCCTTGGAACTGACTCCAAAGTTGCGCGCAATCTGCGCATACGAGGGCTCGTAACCATGCTTCGCAAGAAAGCGAGTGATGTAATCGAGGACTTCTTTCTGGCGTTGAGTTCGCGGCAGCATGTGTATAGTGCGTTGCGAGCACCGGCTGGTAACGTCGAGCGCATTCTAAACTCGCTGGAGTTGCGCGTCAAGCAATTCGCAGCATCAACGAAAAATAGTTTGGCGGATAGCCGCAGGGACCGCTGCGTCCGAGGATCGACAACTGCGCTTGCAAGATTGCTAGTTGAATTGCTTTCGTAAAATGTCCTGGTAGTAAACTGGTTGACTAAACACGCCCTAATGAGCTAAAAGTTTTGGCCATCGTCCACGTTATTTTCGAAACAGCAGGTGTAACCGACTCAGTCGCTCATACGTCTTTCTAACTCTGAGCATTCACATCAAGTGCGTCCACGCATCGGCGGTTTCATTTGCAATAACTCAACTGAAAGGAATTCCCCATGACAGAAACGTTTCGTGCTATTCGTGATTTGAAGTGGCTCCTGGTTGGAGTTTGCGCGTTAGCCGTCGGCACGCTGGCGGCCCACGCCCAGAATCCGACCCCTTCGCAAACACCCGCGGCGTCTCCAGCGGCTCAGCGGCCGGCGCAGGCAGCTTTGCCGTCTCCGAGCCCAACGCCAACGCCCATTAATTGGTCGGAAGACCCGATGCTGAAGCGGTTCGTCTTCCGCGGCATTGGCCCGGCGAGCATGGGCGGGCGCATCGACGATATCGCCGGCGTCGACAGCAATCCATACATTTATTATGTGGGTTTTGCTACCGGTGGCGTCTGGAAAACCACGAACAATGGCACGACCTTCCAGCCGATTTTTGACACTTACTCAAGAGGATCCGTCGGCGATATAGCGATCGCGCCGTCGAATCCGGATATTGTCTGGGTGGGAACAGGCGAGGCGAATAATCGCCAGAGTTCGAGCTTTGGTGACGGCATTTACAAGTCGACCGATGCCGGCAAGACCTTTACCAGGATGGGTCTCGAGGATTCGCAAACCATCGCGCGCATCGTCATCGATCCGAAAGATCCGAACATAGTCTATGTCGCAGTGCTCGGCCATCTATTTGGTCCCAACAAAGAGCGCGGCGTGTACAAGACGACGGATGGCGGCAAGACATGGAACAACGTCAAATTCATCGACGAAGACACTGGCTTTACGGACATGGTGATGGATCCGTCAGACAGCAAGACGCTGTACGCAGCTTCATATCAGCGTCGCCGAACTTCATGGGGATTCAATGGCGGCGGGCCCGGCTCGGGACTGTGGAAGACTACTGATGCGGGCAAGACCTGGACTAAGCTTCAGGGAAACGGACTGCCGGGAGGATTGCTGGGCCGCATCGGCATCGATGTTTCGCGATCGAATCCGAACGTGATTTATGCGCAGATGGAAGTCGGCGCCAGTGTCGGCACCGGTGGTGACGAACCGAACCCGGGCGGCGGTGGACCGCCGGGAGCGACGCCGAGTCCTTCACCTTCGGCCAGCGCGGCACCGGCCGCGAGTCCCGCGGCTTCGCCAACTCCAATTCCTCTCGATCCAAAAAAGCCCGGCGTCTGGCGCTCAGACGACAAAGGCAAAACGTGGCACATTGTCAGCAACGAGAACAATCGGTCAATGTACTACAGCCAGATTCGCGTTGACCCCAGCAACTCGGAAAATGCTTTCGTGGGCGGACTTAACTTCAGCAGGTCCACGGATGGCGGTAAGACTTTCAAATCGTTGCAACCGGGGATTGCGCACAGTGATCATCACGCATGCTGGATCGACCCGAAGAACGGCAAGCACATCTTGATCGGAAACGATGGCGGACTGGACGTGAGTTACGATCAGGGGGACACGTGGGAATTTATCAACACGATTCCCGCGGCGCAGTTCTATGCCGTCGCAGCCGACATGCGCAAGCCCTATTACGTCTATGGCGGCTTGCAGGATAACGGTTCGTGGGGCGGGCCAAGCCAGACGCGAAGTGGGGCGGGAATTACCAACGCCGATTGGTTCAGAACTGGCGGCGGCGACGGTTTCTATTCTCAAGCCGATCCGACTGACCCAAACATTCTTTACTCTGAATCGCAGAACGGCGCGATGAGCCGAATTGATCTACGCACCGGGCGCTCGCAAAGCATTCGTCCACGCTTAGCGGCGCGCCGCGGCGGTGGTGGCGGGCGCGGACAAGGAGGAGGCGGTGGTGGCGGCGGAGCAGGCCGCGGAGGCGACGCGCCGGCGGCAAACGCCGCGGCGGCTGATCAGCAGGCTGCAATCCAGGCAATTATCGCGGCCGGTGGCTTTGGTGGCGGCGGCGGCGGTGCAGCCTTTGCCACTTCAAACGTCGTGCCCGCGCCGGCGGAAAATGATCAATATCGCTTTTACTGGAACACGCCGATTATCTTGTCGCCGCATAATCCTCGTCTGATTTATACGGCCGGCAACCGACTTTTCAAATCGCTGGATCGTGGCGATACGTGGACGGCGACAATCGATCTGACGAAGCACATCGATCGCAACACGCTCTCGATCATGGGCGTATCGGGAAAAGATCCGATGGCTTCGAAGAACGACGGCTACACCAGCTACGGCTATGTGGTGACAGTGGGTGAGTCGCCGCTCGTGCCGGGCATCTTGTGGGCCGGGACCGACGATGGCAACGTTCAGGTCAGTCGCGACGGCGGCTCGACGTGGACTAACGTTGCGAAGAACGTTGCTACTCTGGCGGACAAAGCCGGGGAGCTTTATCACATCACGCACGTCGAACCTTCACACTATGACGCCGGCACTTGCTATCTGTCGGTTGACGGTCATCGCTTCGACGATCTGAAGCCATATGTCTACGTCACCCGAGACTATGGCGCAACCTGGACCTCAGTCGTTGGCAATCTTCCGGCAGTCGGCAACGTCAACGTCATTCGCGAAGATCCACGCAACAAAGACCTGCTCTACGCCGGGACCGAGTTCGGACTCTTCATTTCGCTTAATGGCGGTAAAGAGTGGAAGGAGTTCATGTCGGGCATGCCGAGAGTTCGCGTGGACGATATTCTGGTTCATCCCCGTGACAACGATTTGATCATTGGCACGCACGGTCGCGGTATCTACATTCTCGATGACGTAACCGCCTTGCAACAACTCACGACCAAGATCCTGGACGCGGACGCTTTTCTGTTCGACGTGCGCCCGGGCACGCAGTGGTTCAATGACGTTCGCCTGGGCCGCTACAGCGGCGGCGCAAAGCTCTATCGTGGCAATAATCCGCAACCGGGAACCGCGATCAGTTACTACTTGAAGGCTGCGCCCGCAGGCGACGTGAAGATCACGATCTCTGATTACACCGGGAAGGTGGTCCGCACTATCGTGGGCACGAAGGAAGCCGGCCTCAATCGCATGCAATGGAACCTGCGCGGCGATCCGCCGGCTCGTCCCGCCAACCTGCCGCCCGGATTTGGCGGTGGTGGTGGTGGCGGTGGAGGCGGTGGAGGCGGCGGCTTCGGTGGCTTCGGTAGCTTCTTCAACCTTGGCCCGGTCATCGAACCGGGAACCTACGCCGTCAAACTGTCGGCGAACGGTAAGGACTACACGACCAAGGTTATTGTCGAAGCCGATCCGGGAATGTTGCCCTAAGCAACCGCGAAATCGGTTGGATAACTAAGCCCAGGGTTGCCGTCGCAGCGGCGACCCTGGGTTTTCGTTTGGCTCAATCACTCAACCACCCGCGCAATCACGCACTTTAAATAATGTGTCTCAGGCACGCCGAGCAGGACCGGATGGTCGCTTGATTGTCCGCGCCGCTCGACAAGCTGTACACGCCGACGCGCGTCCAGCGCGGCGTCGGCAATGATCTCGAGAAACATTTCTTCGCTTACATGATACGAACAGGTGCTGGTGACGAGCACGCCGCCCGGATTCAAAAGCTTCAACGCCCGCAGGTTGATCTCTTTATAGCCGCGCGCGGCCGAAGCCAGACTCGCACGGTTCTTTGCGAACGCCGGAGGATCCAGAATAATCGTGTCGAATCGCTCGCCGCCGGCTTCGAATTCCCGCATGGCGTCGAACACGTTGGCGGCGCGAAACTCGACGTTGCTGGCGCTATTTCTAACCGCATTGCGTTCGGCGGCAGCGATTGCCTCGGCAGAGATGTCGATGCCGAGCACGCTTTTACACGCCGAAGCGACGTGCAGCGCAAAGGCTCCGTTGAAAGTGAAACAGTCCAGCGCGGGACCGTGCGCGACGCGGCGCGCAGCCAGATAATTTTCGCGCTGATCCAGAAATGCTCCAGTCTTTTGGCCGCCGAGTGGAGATACCAGGAACCGTACGCCGTGCTGATTGATTTCGATTTCTTCCGGCGCTTCGCCGTAGAGCGTGGCCGCGCGGCGGTCGAGCCCTTCCAGTTCGCGCACGCGGGCATCGTTGCGTTCGACGATGGTCCGCGGCTTGAACTCTTCGACCAATAATTCGGCCAGCGTACTCTTCAACTGCTCAGTCCCTTGTGAAAGCGTCTGCATGACAAAGAGGTCGTCGTATCTGTCAACAATCAGCGAAGGCAGCAAATCGCCTTCGGAGTAAACCAACCGGTAAGCATTTGTTTCCCGGGCGACCTGTGAGCGGCGGGTGGCGCTTTGGCGCAGACGCGCGCGCCACCATTCACGATCGATTGTTTCCTCGCCGGTCGTGAGAAAGCGCAAGGCGATTTCGGATCGATCGCTATAGAAAGCCTGGCCGACAGCGTTTCCCGCTTCGTCCGCCACAGGCACAATCTGTCCGGCTGTTGCGTCGTTTGCTTCGCGCACGTCGCTGCGATAGACCCACAAGTGACCGTTGCGAATCCGCTTTGCACCGCGCGTCGTAATTTTCAGGTGAGCCTGGTCCATCGCGGGTTTGAACTTATCATAAGTACTCCCGTCGCGCCTTGACCCAAGACCCATTTGCGCGTAGAAGAATGCGTAGGACGACAACTGGGCGGTTTCAATCTGCGTCGCAAAGAAGATCCGAGTTGATGGCCGTACCTGCTGAAGCAACTCCTGCTAAACCCCGCGCCGAAAACGCCGTCACGCTGCAAACGATTGTCGAATTGGTCCGGAGCATCATGCATGCCGACGTGACCAGTCTGGTCCAGTTCTCCCTTACCGAAGACACGGTAACCTGGAAAGTCGCCAGCGGACTTAGAGCGCATGTCATCGACGAGGAGCATCCACTAATCCAGCCAATTACGAACGAAATAGCCCGGCGCTTAGTCGCGGCGAATGCGACGTCAGTTGTCGAAGGTATCGGCGTGCGAGATGAATTTCCGGCCCGGGACTTTGTCGTCCATGCAGCCGAAGGTGTTTGCGATCTCGCGTTTACGCCGCTTAAGGCGCGAGGAAAAATCCTCGGCGCGCTGATCGCCGGCTATCGCTCGCCGCATCATTTCACTGATGAAGATAAACAACTTCTCGAAGATCTGGCGGCGATGGCCGGGCTGGCCCTTGACAACGCGCGTTTATTGGAAAAGGTGAGCGCCGCCGAGAGGATTTGGGAGCAGACTTTCGACGCCATCGGCGAGGGCATTTTGGTTCATGACTACCAGATGCAGATTGTTCGCTGTAACGCGCGCGCCGCGGAAATGCTGGAGATGAAACCGGCTGAGGTGATCGGGCTTTCGTTCAGCGAAGTTTTCGCGCGCTTGTTCGGAAAAAGCGCGGCGGCTTATTACCTGGCCGAAGACCGCGGCGCAACTTCCGTTTTTGAAGTGGAAGCCGAAGGCGGAAGTCGTTACCTGGTATCGATCTTTCCCTTGCGCGAAGGCGACTCTGTGAGCGTAGTCACCTGGACTGATGTAACCCGATTCCTGGAGATAAAGGAGCAACTCTCGCGATCACGACGTCTGGCGAGCGTGGGCAAACTGGCCGCCGGGGTCGCACACGAGATCAATAATCCGCTGGCGGCGATCACCACCTGCGCCGAAGCGACGATGCGTGACATTCGCCAAAGTGACGAGACCCTGGCCCTGGCCGAAAGCCATCAATGGTCGTATTACCTGGAAGAGATTGTGCGCCAGGCGCTGCGTTGCAAAGAGATCACTCGGGGCCTTCTGGATCTGACTCGCCAGCGGCAAGCCAATAGAGTAATGTGCGACCTCAACGCGATCGCCGCGGATTGCGCGAAGGTCGCGCTGCAACGAGCCGGCACGTCGCTGATAGAATTCGAAATCAACCTCGACGAAAGAGCCAGTGAAGTCGCGACCGATGCGGCGATGGTGCGCCAGATACTCGATAATCTTTTGAGCAACGCCATCGACGCGCTGGGCGAGAGTGGCGGCACGATCAGCGTTTCCACTGTCCGGGACGGCGATCGCGTGGCCGTCGAAGTGGCGGACACGGGACACGGGATCCCGGCGGATTTGGTCGCAAAAGTGTTCGATCCGTTCTTCAGCACCAAAGGTCCGGGGAAGGGTTACGGGCTCGGTCTGGCCATCTCCTGGACGCTGGCCGAATCGTTGGGTGGCGCGCTTAACGTCGAATCGAAGGAAGGAGCCGGCTGTCGCTTTCGGCTGTGGATTCCGCGCAAGGCGCCCGAAGCTCAAGGATGAACCCTGCATGAACCGCAAGATTCGAGTTCTGGTTGTTGACGACGACAATCTCTTGCGCAAGCTGGTGACGGAACAGCTTGCGAAGGGAGACTTTGACACTGCGCCGGCGACGAGTGGGCGGCAAGCCCTCGACATCCTGCGAGACACCGACTATGACGTCGTGTTGCTCGACATCACAATGCCCGGTGTTTCCGGCCTCGAAACACTGCGAGAAATCCGCAAGCTGGAAGACCCGCCGGAAGTGATAATGCTCACCGCGGACACTTCGCTCTCCACCGGCATCGAGGCCATGCGCCACGGCGCTTACGATTATCTGACCAAACCGGCCACCCTCGATGAAATGGAGGCCGTCATACGCAAGGCCGACGAAAAGCGCCGCCTGGTTAAGCAGAACGCCTCCCTGCGCTCAGTCGCGCGACCAGCGGTGGGCGCTGAGGAGGTCTTACCCATTTTTCATGAGAACGCCGCGATGGCCGCGTTAGTCGTCCAGGCTGAGAATGCCGCGCGCACCGATTCGACGATTTTGATTACCGGCGAATCGGGCACCGGCAAAGACGTGCTGGCACGATTGATTCATTCGAAGGGCGCGCGCCACCTCACGCCGATCATTACGGTGAACTGCGGCGCGTTTCCCGAGACGCTTTTTGAATCGGAGTTCTTTGGCCACGAACGTGGCGCTTTCACCGGCGCCAGCACGTTGCGGCGTGGCTTGCTCGAAGCCGCCGACGGCTCGACGCTTTTCCTTGACGAGATTGGCGACCTGCCGTTACCGATGCAGGTCAAGCTCCTGCATTTTCTCGAGCAGGGCCGCTTTCGTCGCGTCGGCTCGACGCGCGATCAGAGCGCCGACGTGCGCATAATCGCGGCGACTAATCGTAACCTCGCAGACGAAGTCGAGCGGAAACACTTTCGCGCTGACCTTTACTATCGGCTGAACGTCGTTGCCCTGCATGTCCCGCCGTTGCGTGAGCGGCCCGAAGACTTTCCGGGGCTAATCGACTATTTCCTCGGAATATATCGCCAGCGGTTCAATCGGCCCGCTTTGGATCTTTCCGCGGCGGCGCGACAACGTCTGGCTGAGTACGCCTGGCCCGGCAACGTGCGCGAGCTGCGCAATTGTCTGGAACGCGCGGCGGCGCTCTCAACCGGCGAGGTGATCGAAGCAGATCAAATGCCGGGTTCAGGGTTCACGAGTTTGGAGTCAGAAACGCAAAGCAAGGACCGTCCACTCGCCGGCCACCAGTCTCCGGTTGCTACCCTGGAGGATCTGGAGCGCGAACACATCCTGCGCGTGTTGGGCGAGAGCGAAGGAAATCGCGAACGCGCCGCGGCAATTCTCGGCATTTCTTCCCGCACCCTCTATCGCAAACTCCGCGAATACGAAACTCAGACACGCTCTGCCGGTTTGGCCACCGAAGCCTGACAGAATGTCAGTCAGTCTGATAACAAAATGTCAGTCAGTCTGACAAAACGTCAGCACGTTTGTCACCCACGGGGCGCTTTACCTCAGTCGCCCCGAAACGATTCGCCCTAAAGAACCGCGACTTTACTGGCGTTTAGTGACCGCGCAGGGCGGATAGCCCCCTTGCGGCACAGCGCTTGTAGAGAAATGCCGCGGCTGTTTATCCCACCAGTCGATGAATCCCTACGAACAAGGCAAGCGGAAGTCTTAGTGCTTCACCTTGGCCATAATCTCTAAGGAGAAAAACATGTTGAAGTCGAAAAAAAGAATTGGTGTGCTATTTGTCGCTGCGCTGACCCTGCTGGCCTTTGGCGTCGCGGGTTTTGCGCAGAAGCATTTTATGCTCGCCGCAGCGGCCCGGCCCGAAGTAAAGATCCAACTCGCCGGCGCGGTCGAGCGCAATTCGAGCACTGTGATGCTGGAGAAGACGACGGTCGTGAATCCGGGCGAAATCCTGGATTGGACTATCACGTCTGAAAACGCCGGCAACGCCGCCGCGATCGCATACAAGACTGTCGGCCACATTCCGCACGGCACCACGTTCGTCGCCGACAGCGCGAAAGCCGACGGCGCCAAAACCGTCTATAGCATAGATGGCGGCAAGTCGTATTCGGCACAACCCATGATCGAAGTGAAGCAGGCCGACGGATCCGTCAAGCGCGTGCCTGCGCCCGCTTCGATGTACACGGAAATCCGCTACGAGTGGGCCGATCCGCTCGTGCAAGGCGGCAAGCTGTCCGCTTCTTATAAAGTGCGGGTGAAGTAAGGCTACCTGCTTCCTGTCTGAGACTGTAGCGTCCGCGCGCAATCTCTCGCCATTAATACCTGCCCCCTACCCAAATCAATGAGGACTGCAATGAAGAACAGAAAAACATTTGTGAACCCGCTCGCGATCGTGCGCGTGCTCGTCGCCGTGGCGATTGCCTGTGCGCTTTCCGCCAGCACCGTGGCTCAGACGCCCGGCGGCACTGTGATCTCGAATCAGGCCAGCGCGTCGTACTCGGACGGCACGAACACATACAACACGGTTTCGAACACCGTCACGGTAACTGTCTCGAACGTTTCCGGTCTGGCGATCACGCCCGATGCCGGCAGCAATCCGACAGTCGTAGCCGGACAGACCGCCGTGTTGTTCAACTTCACGGTGACCAACACCGGAAACTTCACCGACCAGGTGCGCTTTCTGGCGAGTGGCGCCAGCGTTCGCCTTGTTGGTCCCGGTTCAGTTACCCGTGCGGTCATTGACGTGGACAACAGCGGCACGATCAACGCCGGTGATACCGATATCAATGCGAACGGCGCTGACGTACTGTCGGCGAACATCGCGCAGAACGGAACGATTCATGTTTTGGTCGAGGTCAGCGTGAACGCCGGCGCGACTGCTGGTCAGTCCGTGCAGATTCTGCTTGGCGACGCCGCTACCGGCGGTCCGTCATTCGATAACCAGGCAGCGAACAGTTCGGCCAATGAAGTTCGCACCGTTTCGGGTTCTTCAGTTAACGGCTTGCGCGAAGCGCGCGGCGACATCTCGGCAAGCGTTGTCAACGACACGCTGCTCCAGTTGACGCTGACCGCGCCCGCCGGTCCCGTGGATCTTGGTACCGACATCACCTATACCTGGCAGGTCGCGAACACCGGACTGCGCGATGCGACCGGCGTGACGCTTAACGGCTCGACGCAGGTTTACATCATCGCACCGATTCCAGCGAGAACCGTGCTGAAGTCCGGCCAGTCATTCCCCGCGGGGACGCTGTATACGACCGACTCGCTCTCGACAGCCCCGTTGTCAGCGACCTGGAGTGCGACTGCTCCATCGCCGCTTTCAAACACCACGCGCATTGCCTTCCCGGTCGGTGCGACGTTGACCGCCGGAGCGTCAAGCTCGGCCATCAACATGATCGTGACCGTGAACACGGGCATCGATGCTTCAGTGCCGATCGATGAAATCGGCGATGTGTTTGGCAAAAATAGCGTGGCCCAGACGATTACCGACCAGTCGGGCGACGCTACGCCGAACAACGGTGACAGCAACGCCGACTTCAACGAAGGCTATGTCGCCGGATTAGGCCACGGTGTCATTCAGCAAACGCTGCTGCGGAAGATTGGCTCGGTTCTGGTCGGTCCCAGCGGTGCTCCAGCCGCGGTGGGCCCCACCGACAATAACGACGACTACAGCAACAAGGCCGTCAACACTGGTATCGCCGGCGTAGCGCCGGGCGGCGTGACCACCGCGTCAGGCCAGCTCGTGTACGTCAACACGATTCAGAACACGGGCAACACCAGCGACACTTACACGATTGATGCGCCAACAGTGCCTGCCGGCTTCACCGTGGAAGTCTCCACCAACGGTGGCGGCAGTTACACGACCGTGTCAGGCGGCGGATCAGTTTCGCTGGCGATTGCTCACGCATCTTCAGCGAATATCAACGTTCGTATTACCGAGCCGTCCGGCAACACCGTTCTCACCGGTTACGACACGATCATCCGCGTAACTTCAAATACCACCCCAGCAGCCTCAAACAAGACGATTGACCGCCTCTATACCGGCTTTGTTCGGTTGGACAAGGTATTCAGCGTCAGCAACTCGACCGGTGTCGGTGCTGCCACCGATCCGGTGCCCGGCGCGGTTATTACCTACACGATAACTTACACCAACGTCTCCACGTCGAATGGCGACGCGAACTGCGTCAAGTTGACGGCCAGTAATGTGGTCATCACCGAAGACGGGCTCTCTGCGCCAAACAACTGGGGAACGTACACCACCAACAGCGGGTCGCCGAGCGATTCCGGAACCGGCACGGTCGTAACGGTAAGTGCCACGAAGTACACCGACACGATCGCTTCTCTTGCTCCTGGAGCCTCAGCCGCGTTCACGTTCAAACGTTCGATCAATTAGCTCGAACTCACGTGGCACAGACTTTAGTCTGTGACTCATCAGCAGGCTTCAGTCTGGGTGCTCAACCTCAGACTGAAGTCTGTGCCACTTTTAGCAACTGAAACGACCTAAGCGAAACCAAAGGCCCGAACCGACTTTCATGCTCAGCGCTCGATCAAACAGAATCACAGCTGTCGCGGCCTTGCTGGTAATTTGGCTGGGAACGTCAGCCAATTCGTGGGCGCGCGCGTTCGAAGGTCCAACCGGCGGCGGTACGATCATCTCCAACCGTGCCGAAGCGAGTTACCAGGACGATGCCGGCGAAAGTTTCACTACCGTCTCGCCGACGGTCACAGTCACGGTGCTGGCGGTCGCCGCGATCGTGGTCACTCCTGATGAAACCGCGCCTTCGGATACGGTCTCGCCGCGCGAACAAGTCACGCGGCTTTTTCGTGTCTGCAACACCGGCAACAATCCCGACACGTTCACGCTCACGCACGCTGCCGTCACCGCGCCGGCAACACTCAACGCGCTCTATTTTGACAACGATGGCAGCGGAACTCTTAACGCGGGTGATGCGCAAATCACCTTAAATGAAACCTCTTCGCCGCAGTTGGCGCCGGCGGGCTGCATTGGCGTACTGGCAGTAATCGACACTAACGACGTCGCGGCGCAAAGCACGATCACCATCAACATCACTGCGCGTTCGAACGCGGCCAACGCAGTCAACGGCCGCAGCGAGGACACCGGTACGATCATCAACGTCGTGGGGCAAGGTCCGCGCTTCACCGATCCGGGCAATCCAAATCTGCCGCCCAGCAAGCTGGTAAACGGCTTGAGCCAGTTGGTTACGAGCCCCGGAACTCAGTTCACCTACACGATCGCTTTCCGCAACAACGGTGACACCGCTGCGCGCAACGTCCTGGTAACCGATGCCCTGCCGGCAGGGATCGACTTCATGGCGGGCTCACTTCAGTTAGACGATCGCAGCTTGTCTGATGCCCTCGACGGCGACGAAGGTTCGGTTCAAAACAACGTCGTCGCAGTACGTCTGGCGCGCGTGAATCCCGGTGAAGTCCATCGCATCACTCTTAGGGCTCGACTTTCCGGAAGCGTTGCCGCGGGAACCGGGTTGGTAAACAACGCTAATGTAACCGCTGACAACGCCCCGCCGGTCAAGAGCAGCGCTGCGACGGTGGTTATCAATCCGTTCGGTTTGGTGTTCGCCGGCCGGGCCGGCAGCTCTGCGCCGGTTCCGGGGGCGCGCGTTGAGGTTCTGGTCGCTCAGGCTGGTAACTTTCTGAAACTGCCCGAGGGTGCCGGCTTTTCGCCCAACCCAAACAACGACAATCCGTTCGCTACCGACGGACAGGGGCATTTCACTTTTGCGCCGGCGTCAGACGAAATAGGAACCGCAAGTGCACCGGCAAATTATTTCATGAAGATCACCGCGGCCGGTTTTCTAACCCGCATGCTCCAGCTCAGTCTGCATCCGACGCAGGCCGGGCTTTTCGCGCTCAGCGTGCACGCGTTGGACAATCAGCCATTGGCAGCCGCCGGCGGATTCAATCTGGTGCGCGAAGACGTGCGCATAAACGATCTAGCGGCGCTGGTGATGAACATTCCGATGTTCGAAACCGCGGGCTTGCAGATCATTAAGACTGCCGATCGCGCGCGCGCGGAAATCGGCGACGTGATCACTTATCGAATCGAAATCCACAATCCCACCGCCGCGCCCGTGAATGACGTAACGATCAGGGATCATTTGCCGCCTTCATTCCATTACGCCGCCGGTTCTGCCTTAATCACTGTGGGTTCCGCTCCGGAACAACCGATCGAACCCGAGATTTCCGGCGACGACCTGCTGTTTCGCATCAGCGAGATTCCGCATGGCGCGACCGCGCATTTAATCTATCGCGTGCGTGTGGGCGCGAACGCCAGCGAAGGCGCACAGGAAAATCTGGCGGTTGGCGCCGGCCTTTTCCCCTCCGGCGAACGCACTGAAACCCCGCCCGCCCGCGCCATCGTCTACGTTTCCGCTGGTATCTTCTCGACCCGCCAAGTCATTCTCGGCCGGGTGTTCGTCGACACGAACGGCAACGGAAAGTTTGACGACGGAGACAAGCCGGCGCCCGGTGTTCGTCTTTACCTGAGCAATGGGCAATCGGTCATCACGGATTCCGCCGGTCTGTACAACTTTCCGTCGCTCGGCGATGGTCCGCAGGTAATTTCGCTCGATCCGGTGAGCGTGCCGCATGGCTATGCGTTGGCTGACGGCGGCAAGCTGTCCGGCAAGAGCTGGGCGCGTCTGTTGCGCACGCCGATCGGCGGTGGCGCGTTGCTGCGGCAAAACTTTGCGCTGATCCCCACCGACAAGTCGCGAACTCAGGGTGAAGCCGCGGCGAACAAACCAGTGGCGCAGAAGGATGACAGTCCGGTGCAGGCTGTGGCCGCGCGGGTTAGCCAGCCGCTGAAGACTGAAGCGCCTG
>DATGVD010000119.1:0-11411 GCA_035300785.1 Pyrinomonadaceae bacterium
CCCGAGGTCTTGACTTAACCCAGCACTTAGCATAGAAGCATTCCGCTCGGTCATGTCTGATCCTGGAGTGACTTTCAAAATGAAACGCTTACTGCTTGCGATTGTGATCGTTGGCACCCTGTATCTCCCCGCGCCGGCGCAGAAGAAGGGCGCGGATGATTTCAATGATTTGATCAGGCGCTATTACGCGGCCTGGAACACGATGAATCCCGATAACGCATCGTTTCTGTATGCGCAGGACGCCGACCTGGTCTTCTTTGATATTGCGCCGTTGAAATACAGCGGCGGGTGGCGGGAGTATCGCGACAACTTCAAGAAGAACGTGGCGCCGGGATTCTCAAGTCTCTTACTCACGCCCAACAATGACGTGAAGGTCACGCGCCGTGGCAACATGGCATTAACCACTCTGACCTTTCATCTGTTAGCCAAACAGAAGGACGGTGGCGTGTTGGATTTCGATGCGCGACACACAATTGTCTGGGAAAAGCGAAGCGGGCAATGGCTGATCATTCATGAACATGTTTCGAAGCCGCTGTTTTAGTGAGGAGTACGTAGGCCTTCAGCACGGTTCTTTCATAGGAGTTAAATTGAGAATGAGCGTTGCAGGTCCTCTGGCACTGATCGTAGCCGCGTCATTGGTCGCAGGCGGCCAGGCGAACACCAAGGAGCTTGGCTCAATCCATTCCGGGCGCGCTGCTCCATCTGCCCCTTGTCGCGGTGAAGATCTAACGGTGCGACACGTGACCGATGATGCCGCGATGGGCGGACACAACACCATCGAATACGCTTTCGCGAATCATTCGTCTTCGCCGTGCACCCTCAAAGGCTATCCGCGGTTCGAGTTATTGGACAAGTCCGGCAAGGTCCGGCCGGATGGCCGCGCGATAGATTCTCAACAACTGCCCGCCGAGGAGACCAGGCAACCGCCGCGGCTGGTGATCCTGGCGCCCGGTCGGGAAGCATTGTTTCACGTTTACTACAACAACGGCGGCGCGGGATATATGGGGAAGCCCTGCCCGCTGGCGCGAAGAGTCAGAATCAGAGCACCCGGGACGAGGAGAAGTTTCGTGCTGCACGAAGACATCCGATCGTGTCGCAGCGTGCTGGTTTCAGCGGTGCGCAGTTCGCCCTCACCGTAAACCGACCCTACATAAAAATTCAGCGGGAGAAGTCGGCGAGTGACGAATCACCCCCTGGCTCCTCCCGCCTTTGCCAAGGTTGCCCTCGGGTAATGATCGCCGAGCAAGGAGTATACCGTTAACGATTCTCAAAGATTTTCATCCGGATTGTTGGCTGATTGTGGAAATGTCCGCGAGTGTTGCGTACAAATGCCCGCCCTCTGTGGCAATAAGTCGGTCCCTTAATCACGGCTTCGCGGGTTCGTCCCTGGCATAATCTCAATCAAACGATGTACGGGATCGAAGCGCAGCCTGAAAGGTTTTAGGGCGCTGAGGCCGAGAAGAACAGGCGCGCCCACTTCGGCGCCTGAGATCAAGTCGGTAGGAATATTTCGCAGCGTCAGCGAACCTATGGCTACCGTAGTCGGTCGACCGCGCCGCGCCGAAACCCGGCCGCCCCCAACATCACGCACGGCATACCCCGAGATTCTCTGGCCGCCTGGGCCAAGATCCCTGATTGCCAATCCGAGGTTAGATCCGGTATCGAGCAAGGCCCGGTCGCCATTATCGAGTTGCACGAATGGTCGACGTCCGTGACTCTCGCGAAGCCACGCCACGACTGCACCTTCGGCCGGTTGCTGATCGATCCGCAGAGGCAATTCATGAGGCTCGAATGCCGACAGTTCGTGACGTGGAATATCGATTACGTAGCCTAGCGGAGCGAACGACTCAGTTGGATCCAACACGCCGTCGATGTCCCGCGGCAAGCCGCTGGTGATCATTACCAATCCCCTGGCCGGCAGATAATTCTCGCTGTCACCAATCGCCAGGCTGCTAATAGTGGCCGCGGTCGCCGAAACAGGGACGCCGCTCATTCCAGCGATCGAAGTTCTTCGATTACTTGCGATTTGCACCTGACCTTCATCGACTACTCTGGTTGATAAGAGCGTCGCGCCCGCGCCCGTGTCAATGGCAAAGCTGAAGGGCCCGGCCCCGTTGACCCAGGTCCTGACCAGCAGACCACGCCCGGGCACTTCACGAAACGTGGCCGGGCGCGGAATTGCTCGTACTTCAGTTGGAGCTGGCAACGCGTTGAGATCCCTGTGAACAGGAGAAAGGGCAACTCCAAATGAAGTTGCCCTTACGCCCGTTGTCAGAACCAGGAGGACTGCAAACAGCAGACTTGGTTTGCTATTCATACGCAGACCGCTTTACCAACTCGCTGACAGTCCTGGTGCCTTAGTAACGACGATGGTGTCGGTGACGAAGCTTATACGTGTAAAGCGCTGAGCCCCCGAGTCCAGCGAGTGCGCCAATGCCGGCGCCCTTGCCGCCGCCGGCGATGCCGCCGATAGCGGCGCCGAGCCCAGTACCAATACCCAGCGTCAATTTATCGCGGTGCTTCTGCCAGAAGGTGCGACCACGCGGCGCGCTACTGTAATCGTAGTAAACCCGCCCGTTGGAATACCGGCGAACAGGTGCTCTATAAGAAGTGACCGTCCGCGACGACGACGTGCCGTTGTTCTGGGCGCTGACACAGCCCTGATACCCCTCGTCAAAACCCTGTCGATAAGCCGTCTGTTCTTCAGAGGTCTTGAACTGAGTGCTATTCTCAGTGGCAATCTGGTCAGGCGTTTTCGCCATTTGATTCGCCGTTTGATTAGCCGTCGGGTTGGCATCTGCAGTTGTTGCAGTTGTGTTTGCGGCCGTCGTGTTACTGGCCGAATGAGTGACTAACGCTCCCACACCCGCGCCCAGCAACGCGCCGACCAGCGTCAAAGCAACTAGCATCTTCTTCGTAATAAGCATGACTAATTCTCCTCTCGGTTGCGACCTCTATCTCAAGTTTCGTGAGGTATGGCCGCAACATGCGTGCCCCAAAAACAGTCGAGTTTCCGGAGTATACGCCCTTTGTAGGAGTTAGCGCCCCAATCGTTCACCGAACGGAGTGATTGCAAGTCAATTGCAAGGATGCGACAAGAAATGCTTGCGATTCGCGGTCGCGAGTCGGAGCGCACGTTGTCCCATATGGAGTCATCGTGCATTCCAAATGATCATGCGGGATACAGAACCGGGGGCGTTAGCGACCGGATCGGATCCTGGTGCCCTAGATTGGTTTTGTGTTGTCTTCCCTTAAGTAAGAACGATCCACGAAATCACACGAAACGGGCACTTAAAAAAAGCTTTCGTTTCGTGTGGGTCAGTGGACTCCTTAGTTGATTTGGCTAGAGGATCTCAAAATAGTGCACTGCCGATCATGCGCACCGTGAATGGCAGAATCCCGTCGCTACCGTTCCGGGTTCTGCACCGTAGTTGGAACCGGTGCGCTGCGAAGCCGGGACTTTGGTGGCGTGGCAAGCATGCACTTGCGAAACGGCTGCTCAGTGGCGGGGGCAGTATTTTCCCAGGCGCTGGTTTGCCAGTTGTCGGTGGCGCGGGGCTTCGGCAGCCAGCCGGGCAGGGGCATCATGAGATAGCGCGAGAGGACTTCGACGTAAGGTTCGTACATCGCGCGCAGATCGAGAAGGGTGCCGTCGTCGCCGGGCTCGCTGCTCATCACCACCCCACAGTCAGACAGGATCGATCGCAAGCGGGCGAGGTCTTCGGCCGGTAGTCGCTGCGCGTCGTGTTTCAGCGGAGAAGTATCGAAGATTTGCGCGATGTCGACGATTGCATGACGCGCCATCTTGAAAGTTAGTTGGGCTTGCCATTTTGTCAACCCGTCGATGCCGACCATCACCAGACTACAGGTGTCGAGCACGGTGCTAAGCGACGCGAGCCACGATTGATTGTTGTGTTGCGATCGAAAAAAGCAGAGCACCGGATAAGAGAGGTGGCTCTCCATCAAGTCCGCGGCCCAGCCTTCCCAATCTCGCAGCAATTGATGGAGACTCTCCAGGCTGCGCGCTTCCTGATGCCGGCGTAAAAGCTCGACCGCCGTTGGCGGTGTGCCCGCCCGCGCATCCAACAACGATATGTTTACTTCGCGGCGCGAGAAAGCCTGATAAAGAACCGGCAGATATCCAATCACCAGGGCGAGCAAGCCGATTCCCATGCTGGCCTCGAGCACGGTTACCGCCCGTGCGGCCTTGCCCACGGGGGTGACGTCGCCCAGGCCGAGCGTGAAAAACGTCGTACCGCTGTAATAGAGGTCAGCGAAGAACCCAGTCGGCCCGTTTGACGAGATCCTTGAACCAATCGCCCAGTGAAGCATTGCAAAAGCCAGGAGCAGAGCCAGGGCCCAAACCGTTAGCAGAACGAGGATGGATAGAGGACCAAAGATGCTCAGCAGCGTTTCGCGCCGCTTCCGGTTGCTCACGATGCGGCAGATCGCCGACCAAGGTCTCCAGCAAGCGCGATAGAACAAACGCGTGAGACGGACACGCCTGGTGACGCGGCGCGGCAGGACGATCGTCTCAAAGACATCCCAGAGGACGACGACGATTAGAACGGTCCCGGCGATCCCAATCAAGAGGTGCATAAGTGCTTATCTATTCTAAAAAGCGAAAAGACCGGGCCGACGAACTTGCGTCGCTCCCGGCCTTTTCGGATCAATTGGCGGCCGACCTATGCAGCGCGCTGCGCCGTGGCCGGTTTGTCGCGCAAAAGCTCAAGGGCTTTCTTTAGCTGCGTGTCCTCCGGTTGTGTCCTGGGCGTAACGTCCGTAGGTTTCACCGGCGCCTGGTTTGGCTTGCCTTCTTCTTCGTTGCCCGGGTCTTCCACGTCCAAAGCCTTGTCCGCACTTTCGGGTCGCTTAACTTCCACGGAAGGCGCAACCCCTGAGCGGTTACGATCTTCTCCGAGAAACGGCTTGCCGCTCGCCGAAGCCCATTTGATCGTCGTTAACAACAACCCGTCGCCGTCACGCAGAGTGAATAGTTCCTGCTCAGCTCCGGCGCCGAAACTCTTTTCGCCGACCACGTCGCCGCGTTTGCCTTCGAGAAACGCGGACGCGACGATTTCGGCGGCGCCCGCGGTGCCTGAATCGATCAGGACCACAACTGGCCCGTTAAATAGTGTCGTTTTCGGATCGGCAGCGAACGTCTTTAGGACTTTCTGTTCACGACCGATGGTCTTGGCGATCAGGCCGTCATGAATGAAAAAGTTCGCCACCGCAACGCCTTCCTGAATCTCTCCGCCGGCCACGCTCCGAAGATCGAGCACGATCTTCTGCGCGCCCTGTTTCAACAACTCCTGCAAACGCGCGCGGGCATCCGCAGCCTCGCCGTTGTCCATGCTGTTAATGCGCAGGATGCCAATCTTGCCGGCTTCCATGCGCCCTTCGGCAGCGGGCGCGCGGAACGAGCCGCGGCGCACGGTCAGCGTCAAAGGCCGCACGTTGGCGCGCAGAATTCGCAGCTTCACTTCCGTTCCCGGCGCCCCGTTGAGTAACTGGCGCGCGTCGTACAACGAGATGTCTCGAGTCGCTTTGGCATCGATGTATTCGATTACATCTCCGGCACGAACTCCGGCTTGATCCGCGGGCGATCCTTTTTCCGGCGCGACGACGTAGAGAAAAGAAGCGACCTGTGACAGCTCAGCGCCGATGCCGGCCTGATTGCTCTTGCTGCCGGCGCGGTAATCCTTTACCTGCTCAGCCGTCAAGTACGTCGAATACGGATCCAAACCATAAGCCAATCCGCGCAACGCACCCGCGCGAACCTTTTCCATGTTTGGCTCGTCAACGTAATCATTCTGGATGTGATTGAGCACGCTTTCGAAAATCTTTTGCTGTGCGCCAGGATCGTTGGCGGGTTGCTGCGCCCGCGTGGCCAGCCAGCCGCCGGCTATCGTGTAAAGAGCAAGCGCCGCCGACAACGCGATTAATGCGAATTTGTTTTTGAATGACATCAGTTGTACCTCGAAACCATCGACCCGTTGGCTACGCTGGAGACTTAAACGTTTCGCCAAACGCCTGTATCATACCGTGGGTGCATAAGGTGCGCAAGCGATGGCTTTTAACAGATGTCGCTTGGCGCTGATTGGTTTACTCAGTTGGAAGAACCTCGAAAAATAGCCGCTTCGTCGCCGGCGACGTTGGAGACGCCGGGGCGTCTGTTGGCGCTTGACCTGGGCGCAAAGCGGATCGGCGTCGCGGTTTCCGACGAGCTGCGAATAACGACACGGCCGTTGCCGGTGATTTCGCGGCGAAACTGGAAGGACCTTTTGCAGCAGGTGGCAGGGCTCGTCCAATCGTTCGAGGCAAAGGGCCTCGTGATCGGTCTCCCGCTGCGGCTTGACGGCGGTGAAGGTAGCGCGGCAGAAAATGTGCGAGCGTTGGCGGAGAAGTTTCAGCGGTCATTGAGCGTGCCGATTTACTTGCAAGACGAGCGCCTGACAACCTTCGCCGCCAACTCAGATCTGAAGGCTGCCGGCCTGAACGAAAGCGAGAGCAAACGGGAAGTCGACAGCGAAGCGGCGGCGATAATCCTGCGAGATTTCATTGATCGTATGCAATCATAATTTCTCACCAAACGAACTGAAATCTATTCGGGCTGATTCATTGACGCGCACTTTTAAGAAACGTCTGCTGATAAGTGGGGTGATTGTGATCGCCGCTGTTTGTGGCGGATTTGCACTCTGGTGCTACCACGAACTCCACGCAACCGTGGCCCACGGCAAAGCGAACGACTACATTGAGATTTCGCGCAAATCAACGCCCGAAGGAATTGTTAACAAGCTGGTCAGCGAAGGAGTTCTGCGCCGGAAATGGCCACTGCTCTTCTACATCAAGCTTACCGGCAGCGCGAAACTGATCAGGGCCGGTGACTATCGCTTCCCTTCTCCGATCTCCGCGCTCGGGGTTTTGAAGAAGCTCGAAGAAGGCGAACAACGCCTCAGCCGCTTTACTGTAATCGAAGGCTGGACCAGATGGGACATTGCCGGTTCACTTGCCCACGTTGACGAACTCCATTTGAAAGACAGCAGCGAGGCGTTGCGCTTGATAGATGATCCGAGTGCGATTCGCGACCTCGATCCCACAACTACAGATCTGGAAGGCTACCTGTTCCCTGCGACCTACAGCTTTCCGCTGGACACCAAGCCCGCCGCGGTCATCGCCGGAATGGTAAAGCGTTTTCGGCAAGAGTGGACGCCGGAGCGTGCGGAACGGGCGCGCGCGCTCGGGATGACGCCCCGACAGATCGTCATCATTGCTTCGCTGATCGAGTCTGAGGCCAAACTGAAAGCCGATCGGCCTTTGGTCGCGTCGGTGATCTACAACCGGCTCGGCAAGCGCATGCCGTTGGGAATTGATTCGACGATCGTCTATGCCTCAAAGCTGGCTGGTAAGTGGCGCGACGATGGCAAGGTTTACCTGAGCGATGTGACCCGCCGCTCGCCCTACAACACGCGGATCTTTTCGGGATTGCCGCCCGGGCCGGTGGGCGCGCCGGGCGAAAGCTCAATCGACGCGGCGCTTAATCCGGCGCAAACCGATTACCTGTATTACGTCCGCGATCCGGCGCGAGACGACGGCGCGCACAACTTTTACAGCAAGTCAGCCGATTTTGAGAAAGGCGTGCGGGCCTTGCGCGAGTGGCAACGGACGCACAGCCGGTGAGTCCAGGTTGGATTCAGACCGATCCACGAAATCACACTAAATCGCACGAACACACAACCAGTTCGGCTTCGAGTGTTTTCGTAGATCGTTTTACTTGGCCTGGCAATCTCTCATGATGGGAGACCACATACCCACCGCGTGCTTGTATTTGATTATCAGGTGCTCTATTCTCAACCTGTCGTCCCCCCGTTTCACGATTCGCTTTGAGGAATTCTCTAATGAAATACCTAACAGTCTTTTTAGCGACGCTGCTCGTTTCAATTGGCGCAGCTTCTGCGTTTGGACAGGGCAAAGGGATCGACACACAGAGCAAACGGATTAGCGACGGGAGCAGCAATAAGGCTCCGGCTAACAACGGCGCCAAGCAGGACACCGGCACGACTGGATCGGGAATTAATTTCGGCGGAGGCAAGACCCCCGCCAAGCCGGTCATTCCAAATCCGTATCGCCTGACCGCGCGCCGCGATGCGATCATTCGCGCGGTCTCGGAAGTGATGCGCGATCGCAAGCTGATTGTTGATGACGCGGCGTCGAAGCCCGCCGAAGGAATCATCGTCAGCCAGCCTTACACTTTCATCAAGGGAGCAGTGGTAACGCAATCGGAGTTGCACCGCTATGCCGACGTCGATACCTCCGGCTCGCGCGGTTGGACGCGGGGCCGCTACACGATTCTGGTCGAAGTTCAGGCGATCGACGGTGTCAGCTCAAACGTATCCGTCACCGCCAAGATTGAAGGCCGCACCGACGGCGCCAACGGCGCTGAGTGGCTGACTTTGCAAAGTACCAACGTCGCGGAGCAGGAATTTTTGGGCGCGCTAATCGAAAGCATCACGGGCGCAAATCCCGGAGATCGACCGTAAGGACCTGTCGGGCTGTGTTAATTATTAAAGGGATTTCGCTGGAACCTTCCGCAAGATAAGATGCAAACGTTGAGTCAATTGTTTGACGACTCGCTTCCCTTGGAATTGGAGGAAGAAGAGCGACGTCACGGCCGCCGGCTGCTGGTGGGAATCCTGTGCGCCTTGATTTTGACGGGCGCGCTACTCGGCGGCTACATGTTTCTGCGCAAGCGTCATGAGCGACAACTCGCCGCCACGGCCGAGGCCACCAGAACCAAAGCGCGCGCGCCGCGGGTCGAAGTCTTCGTCGATGAACCGACGATGGACGGAAAGAAGACCATGCTGGGCGGCACGCTCCATAACATCTCCGGCGAAGCGCTGCGCAATCTGTCCGTTGAGTTGGAACTGAGACAGCGAAAGGGCGGGCAGCTTGAAACCCGGATCATCACGCCGGAGCAGACTGAGCTAGAGCCGGACGCGAAGGCTCGTTACACGGTCGACCTGCTGGTTTCAGATTACAGCAGCGCGCGGCTGGTGCGGATAGTTGGCGGCGACAATCGCGCCGAAGTTCCCTTCAAAGCATTGCCGGGCACGCCACGGCCTCCGATGGAAGCGCCAGCCTCCAAGACGGTTATCGTGAACCGGCCCGTGCCGCGCGGCGAACAGTTTATCAACACGCCGAATAATCCGGGACGCGTGCCCTAGCTTCGTTCTCCAAATTGATGACGGAAGTTTTTTGCCGACCAGCCAACCATCGCCGGCGTCTTAATCGTCACAGCACCGCGCTTTCTGACTTGAGTCATTTGCGAACTTTCGGATAGGATCACTGTGAAGACACCCTGATGTGCCAGCGACACTACAAGACCCATCTGCCTGGCCTCGCTTGCACCATTGCATTCGCGGCGGTTCTGCTGCTGGCCGGATCCGCGCCGCTCTATAGCCAAACTCGTCCGGCCCCGCCGCCGCCGGACGATAAACTGGGGAAAGCCGACAAGGACGATCTCGGATCGGACATTGGATCGCACGAGAGTGAGATGAGGGCCAAGCTGGCCCTCAGCCGGGACAAGAAGCTTTACGACGAAAACCTGGCGCGCGCCCGCGATACCGCGGAGATTGCATCTCAATTACTCGAATCGTACCGCGCGAAGAAATCCTTCAGCAGCGAAGACCAGAAGAAGCTTGAGCGAATCGAAAAGCTGACGCGCCGGATCAGAAATGAAGCCGGCGGCACAGAGACGGACGTCGAAATCGAGGCCTCTCCGGTGATCGAGACCGCCATGAAAAGCGTCGCGGATATGGCCGAGGAACTAAGAAAAGAAGTCGAGAAAACTCCCCGTCACGTGATCTCAACCGCCGTCATCGACCAGGCCAACAAACTGATCGGACTAATCCAGCACATGCGCGATTTGAATCGCTAAACGATCATGATTGCCGTCCCGCTGAAGGCCGCAGCGCTGAAATCCATAACGCCACCAGCGGTTTTCTTCGCTCTCCTCTTATTCGCCGCCACCGGTTTGGAGGCGGCGCTCCTGTCGCCCGGGCGGACCAGTTTACCCCCTAAACACAACCCGCCCCCTTTGTCTTTAGCCCAGCAACAGGACGACGACGTGGTTCGCGTGAACACGGACCTCGTCGTGCTGAATGCCACCGTGCTTGGCAAAGACGGCAAGTTCGTATCGGGTTTGCGTCGCGCGGATTTTCAAATTCTCGAAGATGGCAAGGAACAGAAACTCGCGAGCCTCAGTGCCGCCGAGACGCCGTTCGCCGTCGCGATCGTGATTGATACGTCGGGGAGTATGGATGCGCGCCTGACGTTGGCGCGCTCAGCGGCGATCCAGTTTCTCAACGGCTTGCGTGAGTCAGACGTCGCGGCAGTTTACAACTTCGATTACAAAGTCGAGCAGTTGCAGGATTTTTCGCCGGGCCGCGACCTGCCGCCAAAGGCGTTCGGCCTGCGCGCGAAAACCACGACGGCGCTAAACGATGCCGTGCTCCGCGCGGCAGATGATTTGGCCGCCCGCCCCGAGAAGCGCCGCGCCCTTGTGGTGTTGTCTGACGGCGGCGAGAATTCCAGTCGCGCCAGTTCCGATAAGGCGCTCAATCACGCGCTCGCGGGCGGGGTGACCATCTATGCCGTGAATATGTCGGAAGAAGGACCGACCCGCGACATTGTCGGAGCGTCAATCCTGAAAAACCTGGCGGCAAAGTCAGGCGGCCAGTACATCTCAACCCCGGGCGGTCTGAAATTGCGCGACGCGTTCGACGAAATCCTCGAAGAGTTGAGCCACCAATACACGCTCTCATACGTTCCCAGCAACCGCGAGCGCGATGGCAAATGGCGGGCGATCGATCTCAAGCTTGCACGCCCCGACACCACCGTGCGCACGCGCAAAGGCTATCGCGCGCCGAAGGGCTAGATACTCGTCTCGTTCCGCGCGCGTTCGCGGTGTCGCTCGATTGCCAACTCGATTAGTTGATCGATAATTTGTGAGAATGGGACCCCAGAGGCTTCCCACATCTTGGGAAATCCCGACACGTCGGTCAGTCCGGGCAGCGTATTGATTTCGTTAATCAGCAACTGTCCCTCCGGCTTCAGAAAGAAATCAACGCGGGAAAGTCCGGAGGCGTCAATCGCCTGGTACGCCTCGACTGCCATCTTCTGAATTCTCTTCGTCACCGCCTTCGACACGCGCGCCGGGACCACGAACTCAACGCGCCCGGTGCTGGAATATTTTTCCGTGTAGTCGAGAAAACGCGCGGATTCCTCGTGGACCACGTATTCGCCGGGCAAGCTGGCTTTGGGAACGTCGTTGCCGATTACCGCGCATTCGATCTCGCGACCTTCGACGGTCTCTTCGACCATGATCTTGCGATCATAACGCGCGGCCAACT
>DATGVD010000120.1:0-3943 GCA_035300785.1 Pyrinomonadaceae bacterium
CCTTTTCAATTATGATTTCCGCCGCACAGAGATGTGCGTGATTCCTTACGGTACTCAGGAAGGCGAAATTTCTTTCTGCGCTTACAACACGGGCGTGGGTTGGCGGCAGATCATTGAGAACATGCACAAGACCGCGAACCTCGCCGAGTGGTATGAACAGAACGAACGGCACGCAGTGTACGCCGCCGGCCACAGCGTTCCCGGCATAACCAGGAAACACTCGCTGAGTCTTCCGATCATCAATGCAATTATCGCCGACAATAACGGCGGACAGCTTGCGGCACAGACACCATACTTAATCGAAGAACAAGAAGAACTCGTGACCGTCTAGTCTGGGTTTCTGATCAAGACAGAAAAAGGGCGATCCTGGGCGATCGCCCTTTTCAATTTGTCGGAATGAAAATCGCCGTCTATTTCGCTGGAACCTTAACCTTCTTATCTTCGTCGGTGTAGACCTTAATCTTCGTGCCGGGCTTGATCACCGCGTGATTCCCTCTCCGAAAAAGGAACAGGGGACTTATTAATACTGACAAGGCAATTGTAGATCCCACCGTGCCGGTATCTGCTTTACCCTTTGCCGCTCTCAGCTTAACCTTTTGGCCATCGACAGTGGTGGTCGATTCGACTCTCAGACCAAGTTTTCCGCCTTTTCCGAGATGACCTCTCTGCTCAACGTTAGCCACTATGCCCTTCACCAAAGTGTCCTTCGCAATCACTACGCGGTTGTTTATCTTCACATCCTCGGCAACTTTGAAATTAACCGGATCGTTTTCCGATGCGGTCTTGCTGCTTATTTCCTCAGTAGTGAGAACCTCAAACTCGGTGCCGTCCGGAACTGCGATCTCATCACCTTCCGTTGTCGGCTTTATTTCCTGAGCCGTCAGAGTCAACGGAAATAGTGTCTGACTGAGCAATGCTCCCATGATCAGAATGACCAGGAGAGAAATACCTTTAGTCTTCATCGAAATTATTCCCCTTTCGAGAGATGTGAGTTTAAGGATGGCGAAGCCCGAACACTTCCGACCACCCCATCCTAAAGTGAGCGAAACATATGTCATGTTTGCCCATTAGTCAATGGAAACCGACGGAACAACGGATCGCGTGATTCGCGGCACTCCGCTTGCCCTCTCATGGACGACCACACGGTTCATGAGGAGGACTCAGTCGATGAGAAGTACGATATCGGGGCTCTTAACTATCGTTTTCCTTTGCTCAGGTCTCGCGGCCCAATCGGCCCGGGCGCCTGAATCTGCAACAAAACCTATCCAACCGTCCGATTCAGCAGCTGCGCCTTCAGCGCCGGCACAACCACCGCGCGAACTGAAACTACCCGCCGGCACTTCCCTCGACATTGAAGCGACTTACACGGTCAGCTCCATCGATTTTCGGCCCGGCGATTACCTGAGCTTTCGCGTGCTCGTTCCAGTCATGATCGACGGCGTCACGCTCATCGATAAAGGCTCGCTGGTGACGGGGCGCGTCGTCGAAGCCAAACGCGGTGGTCACTGGGGTAAAGCCGGCCGATTATCGTGGACGATTCAGGATGTAGTCGCAATCGACGGCACGCGCGTTCCGCTGCAAGCGCAGAAGGATCTGCCGGCGGGGCGAAATGGAATCAAGGGCACCAGTCACGCGGGCGAAGTGGCGACGAAGACGGTTTTGATGGGTGTATTGCTGGCGCCTGTATTTCCGATTGCGCCACTCGCGTTGATGAGCGGCTTCAAGCGCGGCGAAGATGCAGTCCTGCCGCAGGGAAAACGCTTTGTCGTATACGTGCAAACTGAAACAGTTGTGAAAGGGTCGGTGCACTAGCCCGCGCGTAAGCAAGGGCTCCTGTTGTGAGCCCTCCCTCACGGTCGGGCTAATGCACCGGTAGCTGACTCATAAAAAAACCGGCGCGATCATTTCGGACCGCGCCGGCTGAGGCAAGAGTGACTCGCGTTCTTTAACGCGAAGGCGTTGGCGGAGTCGCGCCCGCCGGCACGATCCAGAGTTCGAACAACCAGTCCTCCCGCGCCGCTGCGATCGTCACCGTAAATCTGCTCGCGTCAATGCCGCGCGAATTCACCAGGTAATCCGAGATTCGCCTGGCGCGCGCCTGGGCTTCGTTGGCGCGGGCTCTGCTCGACGGATAGACGAAGATGTACCCATGCGATCCGGGCTCGCCCTGCAACTGAATTGCGTAGTTGTCGAGCCGCGCTTTCTCGTCGTTGCGCGCAATGTCGTAGTACTCGTCAAACTTGCGCGGTTTGATGATGACGGGAATCGAAGTTGCGCAAGTCGCCGGGCAACGCATTCCGTAACCACCCAGTTCGAAGTCGGCACGGATCGTCTGGCCCGCAAGACCGGCGGTGTCAACGGTGATGCTCGGTGTCCCCTGACCGCTGATGATGCGTCCCGCCGAAACTGTCCAGTTGTAGGTCGGCCTCACGCCGCCTGAACCACCACTAATCGTTGCCGAAAAAGTTGCCGGTTGTCCCTCGGCAGCCGCGTCCGGGCACGAGACACTCACGTTCGGACAAACTATTCGCGGTGGCGGCGGGCAATCAGCCACCACGATCGAAGCCGATGAAAATGCCACGCAGTCGAGATAGCGGCCGTCATCAACTTCGACTACTGCCTGGTAAACGCCGGGCTGAGCGCCCGCGAGATCCCAGGTTGGGCTCGCGCCCTGACCGGAAAGTCTCCCGCCATTCGTCGTCCACTTGTAGCGCAACGGCCGGCCTTCGAGCGAAGACGCCCTCGCCGTCAACTGCACGCGCGCGTCGTCGCAGGCGCGAACTGTGGTCGGCTCGGCGGCCAGCGTAAGTGTCGGCGGTCCCGAGACGCGCTCGACATTCCGTCTCTTCTTAGGCTTTGCGTTCACCGAGACAAAGACCAAAACGGCCATGACCACCGCCAGCGCGAGGCCAAACAAGAAACTCCTTCGAGTCATCATCATCTACCCTTTCTGATTCGATTGTGGCCCGGGCAAAGGGCCACATCGTGCGCGTTTTCGGGAAGTTTAAACTTCCAGCACTCTTATTTCCAAAGACAACAAGCAAATAAAACAGCCAATCGCGGGCGCTTTCCACTGGTAATCCATACGTCACCGCTCACTGCGCCCGCCCCGGTTCTTCTGCCGTCTGCCTTCTGCCTACCGCCTACTGCCTTCCACTTTTCCTTGTCCCTTCCCGGTAATTTGTGTATCGTTCACTAGCGGATTCTCCTCCCGCGCCCCTCGCGCCTCGCCCTACAACTCGATTTCAGAGTCTTACCTGCGACAGGAGCCTTGACCTATGAAACACTGCCCAAAATGCGACTTTAGCTTTGCGAGCTTTCACCACGTTTGCGATTTCGACGGCACCGACCTGATTGACGACCCGGAGACCCTTCCCGTTTCCCCAGGAGTTTCAGCGCTGGTGGCAGCCACCCAGTCACCATTTCTCCGCCTGGTAAAGTCTCCCATGTTTTTAGCAGTTTTGGCGCTGGCTGGTCTTCTGTCAAGCGCGCTGCTGATCGGTTATTTCGATGCCGCAAGTCAGCCCGACTCGTTTACCGAAAGTCAGGCCTCGCGCGATTCCCCCTCGAATTCCATAGCAAGTCTGGTTCCTCCAGTTCAAACTCGAGCTCAGCCCCAAGCTCAAGTTGGGACGCGGGCCCCTTCCACCAGCCGCTCTGAGATCAGCAAACCGAAAGCAACAAAAGATTTTTCTTCAACGCACGAGCGGTCAGTAACGCCTTCCCGCTCACGGGTGCGACTGCGTTCATCGCCCTCCATCAGGAACCAGCAGAGCAGACCCGAGATTGCGCTTCAGAGGCAAGCGAAAGATAAGGCGCCTCAGAAAGAATCTAAAGAGAGCGCACTACAGAGAGATTCGAAAGAGAATGTGAATCGTAAAGAATCCAAAGTTACCGCTACACTGAAAATGACGTGGAACATTATCAAGAGGCCGTTCAAGTT
>DATGVD010000121.1:0-6709 GCA_035300785.1 Pyrinomonadaceae bacterium
CTATTAAGGACAAACAGATCGTAGTCGTTGCTGGCTCCGCCCAGAGGATCCGCCCAATGCAGATTCAGCGGGCCGCCGCTTGCGGTGATCGTGTCGTACTGAGAAACCGCAGCAGTCGGATCAAAGTCGTGAACCTTTCCACCCGGCACAAGCGAAAGAGTGCCGCCATCGACAAAGTCTCCTTCCCAGGTGCCCGAGGTGCCATCATTCTTGTTGCCCGAATTAGCGGCTGAAGAAAAATAGAGGGCCCCTGAGGCAACTACGTCATTGACCGCCTGAGTGGCTACGCCCGCGTTATTTGTCGATATCACGGCTGAGGTCTGGCCGTCCTGAAAAGGCGATTCAACGAAGTACCCGACATCATCAAGGATAATGTCGCAACCAGCGGTTCTCAGACCTCGGATGTTCTGGGCAAAGCTCGTAATACCGCCGCCGGCGGTGGCAAAGAACAACTGGGCTCCTGGCGCAAGGTCGTGAATAATCTCGAGCATCGCAGTGCCTTCGTCGCCGGCGCCTGCCTGTCCAGGCAGAATGGTTACCGCCCCGAGATCGCCGGTTGCCTGGCTGGTTGCAAGATTACTCACCCCATCCGACAGAACGCCGATCTTTATACCGGTGCCGTCGACGTTGAAAGTTCCGCGCGCGCTGAACGCTTTGTGGGTGGTGTCACCCTCGGAAGTAGCAATGCCAATCTTGACGGACGCGTCTGGAGCAACTGAAGCGGCGATCGCTTCCCGGATCTCCGCGCGAACCCGGCCGTCCTGATTGGTGAAATCCGCAAAGGAAGGCGGTGGATAAGTCTGCATTGGAGCCTGTGAGAAAATTGCTTCCTGCTTTGGCTGAATGAATCGCACCTGAGGGTAATCGGCGATCGTTTCCAGTTGATCGAGCGAAGCAACCACTCGCAGACTGTGATACTGAGGAAATACGTTAGAGACTTCGGCTCCCAAGCCGTTGAGATCGCGGAGAAGCTGTTCGTCAACGATCGCAGTAACATCAACGGTCACTACTCCGGTATCGTCCGCGCCGACATCAACAGCGAGTGTTTGCACGCCGGCGGCGACGCCTTGCCCGCGTCGCATCTTGATTGCATAAAGAAGCTGCGAGTCAATCTTCTGCTGCGCCGGGGTTCGTGACTCTTTGTCAACTTCGAGGGCCTGAATCTGCTGCCAGGCGCTGTCACTGATGTCCCGCTGCGGTTCCTGGCGCCTAACCGTACCCGTGCCGCCCGCCGGCGATGGCGCCGGAACCGACAGTGGCCGGCTCGAACGGAGACGCGACGCCGACGTGAGGGTATCGCTGACGAAGAATAGGAGAAAGAGTGCGAGCAGAAAGAGAAAAGCGCCGGTCCGTCTTTTCATGATTACTCCTGAGGCTCGAGGTGAGTTGTTAACACCGCAAGTCGTGAGACCAGCGTCAGCGCAATTCCAGCGAAGCCAAAACGGGAAGGAAGAGCACCGATCACAATCTGATCATTTCAGGCTGCTGACTGGGGGCGCGCAAGATCGCCAATAATTCTTCCTGAATTTCCTGAGAACTCGAGCGCCATTCTATGACATTCCGCAGACGATCTTGTCCAGCTCAATATCTCAACAACGCCCGAGACTAAAGCTCGATGAAGTGCGCATTTTATGGTGCCACCGAGGTCTGCAGAAACTGGTTTGGACCAACCAGTAAGGTAACCGTCAGAAGTCGGCCGTTGCTGTGAATGCGAACTATCGCCCCGGAGGCTGTCATTTTCCGCCGCGATGCAGCCGCTGTCAAATGGAATCTCATCATGGGCCGCTTGGGGGGTCTATTAAATCTCACGGCCTGAGTCGGACGCTATCATAAAGCCACATGGTCCAGATGTCGCCCGCAAGATTGACCGTCAAAAGGAACGCCCGTCATATCGGCTTTCAAGACCAGGTACTGCGAAGGATATCGAGATAAAAGTCCGGTCGAAGCAGCCAGTTGCTACTGCTTATCGGAACGCAGCCGGATCCCCCCATACGTAAGCGTGTAACGAAGCTCTACTTGAGCAGAAGAATGGCCCACCAGAATTTCGTACTCTCCAGGCTCTGCGCGCCATTGCTTTGTATTGACGTCGTAATACGAGAACGCACGTTCATCCAGCGTCACATTAACCTGCCGCGTCTTGCCCGGCTCGAGATTGACCCTGGCGAAACCCTTCAACTCCTTTTCGGGTCGTGGCGTCTTCGCTTGCTTGCTGTGCACATAAATCTGCGCGACTTCAGCGCCGGCGCGTTTGCCTGTGTTCTGCACGTCAAACGAAAGTTCGTAGCGCGGGCCGGACGAGGCGGCGTCAGTCACCGCATGTGCGGCGAGATTGTTGTATTTGAAGTTTGTGTAGGACAGACCATAGCCAAACGGGAAGAGCGGCTTTGTTTGGTTGCGTTCATAGCCGCGATAGCCGACAAAGATTCCTTCCTTGTACACGATTCGCTTCGTACCTGGTTCGGGGTAATAGCTGTCGTGGGTGGGATTGTCTTCCCAGCGGCGCTCGAACGTCACCGGCAAGCGGCCCGAAGGATTCACGCCTCCAAAGAGCACCTCGGCCAGCGCCGTACCGCCTTCCTGTCCCGGATACCAGACCTCAAGCAGAGCCGGAACGCGATCGAGCCAGGCGTTCATGTCAACGCTGCCGCCTGACGTGATCACAACGACGGTGTGCTTGTTAGCGTCCGCTATTTCACGAATTAGCTCATCCTGCCCAGGAGGTAGAGTGAAGGTTCTGTCCGCGCCTTCGCTCTCTGTGTCCGGATTGAAACCAACCGCGACCACCACGACATCAGCGCCGGCGGCCATCTTTTTAGCTTCCGCTTCCACGGTAGCGCCAGGAGCCAGGATTCCCACTCTCAACCAGGCGCCGAATCGATTTGAACGGCCGTGTTGCTCAAGCACAATTTTATGAGGGCGCCGATCGAGTGTCAGCTTTGTATAGCCTGCGACGCTTCTTGCACTCGTCCAATTGTCGAGAACGAGTTTGTCGTCAACGAACAGCCGGTGCCCGCCGATTTCGTCTCTGGTCGTCAACACGAAAATACTGTGATCTCCTGCAGTCTGTGGCGAGTAGTAGCCGGTCCAACGGGATGAAAGGGTCTGCTCCGGGAAGGACGCGCTCGAGCCTGGTCCATAGTTGATGTGCTGCTCCGTGCGGGTAACTAACGGCGTGCCTTTCAAGTCCGGGGTACTGAAATACTCGGCCAGCAGACCCGTTGCGCCATTCGTCGTGGCAGTAGTGAAGTTCGTAGCCTGGGCCATCTCGGCCAATGATGGTATGCCGCGATGGTAGTAGATCCTGGTCGCCGGGCCGGCGGCGTTGCTCAAACCTTCCATGAAACTTATTGCTCGAAAGGGTTCGACGCGGGCGCTCCCTCCGCCGACGGGCACCGCCGGATAAGCACCCGGGCCGATGATAGCGATGGATTTGGTCTTGTTCTTATCGAGCGGCAACAGGTTTTGGTCATTCTTTAGAAGGACCATGCTCTCCCGCGCGGATTCGAGCGCGATCTGACGGCCTTGAAGATTAAAGCGGGGGATTGACAAGTCAGTCTGCTCGCGATCCAACCAGCCGAACCTGATTGCGGTGCGCAGGATACGGCGCACCTTGTCGTCAATAGTTGCTTGAGAAACCCGGCTATCCTTGATTGCCGGCAGCAGTGTCTGGAGGTTCATGTGCGCTGGGGCAGGCATCTCCAGATCCTGGCCGGCGTTTGCGGCCGCCACGCCGTCATAAGTCGCGCCCCAGTCTGACATGATCAGTCCGTCGAAGCCCCAGTCCTGCTTTGCAATTTCAGTGAGCAAGTGATGGTTCTGCGAAGCGTGCTCGCCGTTGACGAGGTTGTAGGAGTCCATGATCGCCCCGACTCGCGCCTCTTTGACCGCGGCTTCAAAAGTTGGCAGGTAGATCTCATGCATCGTTCGCTCGTCGATGATCGAGTCCGTGTTGTGGCGGTCAAACTCTGAGTTGTTTCCCATGAAATGTTTGATCGTGGCTGACACACCCTGGCCCTGCACGCCCCGGATATAAGCCACCGCGAGGCGCGATGCGAGGAAGGGATCCTCGCCAAAGTATTCGAAGTTGCGCCCGTTCATCGGTGCGCGATAGATGTTCACGCCCGGTCCCAGCAGGAAGTGCACGCCCTTCGCGCGCGCGTCTCGCGCAATTTCGGCGCCGGCTTGTTCGGCAAGTTGAGGGTTCCAGGTAGCCGCGAGCGCGATCCCTCCGGCCATCGTCGTCGCCGGGCCAAAATTTCGTACGCCGATCGGCCCATCCGCCATCTTCAAGCGGGGTAAGCCGAGACGGGGAAGGCTACGAGTAAAAAATCCATCAACGCCCCCGAGCAGATCGATCTTTTCTTCGAGCGTCATCTGACGAAGCAGCGATTCCACGCGACTCTCCCCTTCGGCCCTGGAGGCAGGCGTTTGCGACGCCCCGCGTTGAGCGCGTTCAGGATTGGCAAGCACGATCAGCAACGATAAAGCCAGTAGCACAGACGATTGCTTTCGCATTGGAGGCACGTTTCCTTTCAACCAATAAATGATCTGATTTAGCCCCTGAGGTTTCCGACACTCCGCGCCGAGGACGCGTACCTGAGCCTGGTGCCAGAATTCCAAGCAGTAACTACAGTTCACCTGGCCCGACTCGAGGCTTCTCTGTTGACTTAGTTCAACCGGGCCAACGCGATGCTCCTTGCCTCAGGTTCAATTAGCCGATCAAACGCTACACTCTAGACGCGCAACCCTATTTTGAGCAAGAAAATGTTAAAGTCGGTAGTGTCTCAATTTCCTAATTGGGGGCAATCCGGCTTGCGGGAAAACGATACACGAAGCCACAGGAAGCGGCTTTGTTCGTGCGATTTCGTGTGATTTCGTGGATCGTTTTTGCGTGATCCCCGAAACACACGAAACGAACTAAGACACTACTTTAAAGTCCGGCAGCGTCAGGGAGTATAAATGACAGCAGGCCAAGAGCTGGATTTGAATTCTGTCGGTGAGCGCGCGCGTCGCCGCATCATGCGGCGCATCATGCCTTATTTATTCGTGCTCTTCATCATCGCCTATCTGGACCGCGTCAACGTGGGCTATGCCGCGCTGCAGATGAAGGGCGACCTGGCTTTCACTGATGATGTGCTTGGCCTCGGCGCCGGAATCTTTTTCATCGGTTATTTTCTCCTGGAGATTCCCGGCAGCCTTCTGGTTGAAAGATGGAGCGCGCGGGGCTGGATAGCTCGCATTTTGATCACCTGGGGAATAGTGGCGATTTTGATGGGCTTCATTCGGACCAGGAACCAATTCTATGTGCTGCGTTTTCTGCTTGGCGCCGCCGAAGCGGGTTTTTTCCCGGGCATCATGGTTTACTTCACCCACTGGTTCCGCTACCAGGATAGGGCCAAGGCAGTCGCGATGTTTATGGCCGCTATCCCGATCGCTAACATCCTGGGTTCGCCATTGTCCGGCCTACTGCTCGGTATGCATCAATTTGGGCTGACTGGCTGGCGCTGGCTGTTTATCATCGAAGGTGCGCCGGCGATCATCTTCGGCGTCGTTACCATTTTTTATCTCACTGATCGACCACATCAGGCGAACTGGCTCGCCGAAGATGAGCGTAAGTGGATTACGCAGGAACTGGACCGCGAACACCAGGCAAAGCACGCAGTACACTCCTATCGCATACTCCAGGCGTTCCGAAATCGAGAGGTGATTCTTTTAACACTGACCTACTTCTTCATTGTCACAAGCGTGTATGGATTCACCTTTTGGCTGCCTACCATCGTCAAGCAGCTATCAGGGGCGTCCAACCTGAAGGTAACTCTCATTTCCGCGTTGCCCTACTGTGTCGCGTTGGTCGCTATTCTCTTGATCGGTTGGTCGTCGGATCGAACCAGAGAGCGGCGCTGGCACGCGGCAATCTGCATGATGGTTTCGGGCTTTGGACTTTTGTTAAGCCTTGCTGTGCGAGATCACGTCGCCCTCGCCGTGGCGGCATTTTGTTTAGCAGCTGCCGGAATGTACGGCTATCTTCCCGGTTTCTGGGCGCTACCGACAAGCTTCCTCACCGGTACAGCAGCCGCAGCTTCAATTGGGCTGATTAACTCCATTGGAAATCTTGGTGGCTTCGCCGGTCCATACGTGGTTGGCTATCTCAGCCAGCGCACTAAATCGTACGTTGGCGGCGTGACCTATCTCTCCCTGTCGGCACTCGTGGCGGCGGGTCTTGTTCTGTCGCTTCGAGCTACGCGGAGAACGCGATCCGTGGTGAAGGAAAGTATGCAGGTGTCACCATAGTCGGAACCCCACTTCTCTCCCGTCTCGTTCTACGTTCAGCGTCAATGCATCCTCAGAGGGCGGCAGAAAATTCTTCGCCAAGAAGCGCCAGCTCTCACCAATCAAGTTGAGAAACACGCTGCAAGCCGGAGCATGATTCGGCTAACCACTTCCTGACTCATCGGACGTTGCTGATGCTGTTCTTCACGGTGTCGTGCCTGGTCTTCATGATGTTGCTGATCGCGGTGAACGCCCGGCTCTCGCTCTGCATCTGCGACTGGAGTTGCAGGTATTGCAGATTGAAGCTCATCTGTGCCTCCTGCATCGACTTCGTGGTGTGCATCGGTCCTGTCTCGTTGGAGCCACTCGCCGCCGCACCGATCGCGCCGCCGCCGGCGATACCGACGAGGGTATACCTGGTCAGACTCGTGGTCTCTGC
>DATGVD010000122.1:0-4576 GCA_035300785.1 Pyrinomonadaceae bacterium
CGCAGCCTTCGTCGCGGCGTTAATCGCATCCGGACTGCCAACTGATCAATTTTTCTTCGCCGGCTTTCTGCCGGCGCGCGCTACCGCGCGGCGCGCGATGCTCGAAGAGTTGCGCGCGATTCCCGCGACGCTGGTCTTTTATGAAGCGCCGCACCGGATCGCCAGAACCTTAGAGGACGCGCTGAGCGTGCTCGGCGATCGACCGGCCGCAGTCGCACGCGAGCTGACCAAGCTTCATGAAGAGATCGCGCGCGGCAGTTTGAGCGAACTGGCCCGGCGCTTCTCTGTCGGCGCCCCGGTGCGCGGCGAGATGGTCTTGATTATCAGCGGCGCAAATGAAACCGAAATCCGCGCGGACGCCAAATCAGAAGAAGACGCGCCGGCGCGTCTGTTGGCGCGCGTAACCGAACTTGGACGCGAAGGATTGGATGCGAAGGTTTCTCTGAAGAAGGCTGCGCGCGAGTTGGGATTGAAGCGCGCCGAGGCTTACCGGTTGATGGTGGCTCAAAAGAAACGGCGCAGCAAATAAAAAAGCAAACTCAGCGCCAGCGACAACAGCAGCATCGAAACGATCGGAACGTAAACCCGCACGTGCTCGCTCTCATAGCGCACGTCGCCAGGCAGGCGTCCGAACCATGAAAGCCAGCCGGTGTAAATCAGCAAGCCTGCGAATACCAGGCAAAGCCCGCCGATAATTATCGCTAAACCGATAACGCGATTCATTGCGGTTAATTCTCGCCCTGCCCGCCTTTGGAGTGCGCCGGCAGAGCGAAGCGGCGACGGCGCTTTTGATTCTTATCTCGCCGAATGCTTCGAAATCCAAAGCGCTGTCGCGCTACGCTTGCCACCGCACTCCAAAGTCACTTTGCAAACGAGCCAACCGGCCCGTCCGGTTTGATTAGATCTTTCAAAGCCGAGTAAGGCACCAGCACGTACTGTGGCCCAGCGGCGTAAGCCGCCACCTGATAAGGATCGAAGGTGATCCATAAACCTTTCTTCGTGATCGCCCAGGCCTTGTAATTATCCGCGCGCGCCGATGCGCCGGATTTCATCATTTCGTCGTCCAGCATCGAGTCTTTATCTTTCTTCGACCGGTCCTTTAATTCCTTGATGCAGTACGTCGAGACGGCGTTGAGATAGTTTGTCCTGGAATTGAACAGATCGGCGAGCGCCAGTTTCTTTCCATTCTTGACGTCGTAATTCAGTACTGTGGTGGAACTGTTGGGATGCGCCGCGCCGCGCTCGTAGTCGCTTTCGGTAAACGCCACGCTAATCAGATCATCCGTCGCGCAGCGAATCTCGAATCCGACGTTCAGGGTCGAGTCCAGTTTTTCCGCCGGCGTCTCGGTGCCGGGATCGGTCTCGGAAGCGGTCTCGGCGGTTTTGAATGCGGCGACGTCTTTGGTGATCAGACTGCGCGCTTCCCGATTGAACTTGTCAAAGCGCGCGTCGCCTTCGATCTGGGGATACTCGGCGTCGACCGTGTAATGCTTTTCTTTGTTCGCTTCCTTGATCACTTTCGGAGCGAATCGCGCGGCGCCCGTCAATTCAAGCGGCTGCTGCGACACCAGAAACGCAGTTTCTTTCGAGCCATCGGGCCGGGACCACTTGCCATCAATCGCGTTCAAGTTTGGATCCGGCGAATCAGCAGCCGGTTTCCATTTGCCTTTGAACACTCCGGTCTGTTTGCCGCTGTCGTCGGACTCGCTGATCGAGACGTTACCGTCCTTGTCGATGGTGCCGCTGAGGGCGATGTTCTTGCCGACTTTTGGATAGAAATAAGTTCCGGTCAGACGCTCGCCGTCGCGCAAGAGCGTCATCTCGATCCTGAGATTGCCGGCGATCGTCCCGCGAAAATAAAACTTCTCGCCGTTGGTGGCCACACCGCTGGCGGGCGAGTCCTGCGCTGACGGAATCGCATTGCTGTTCGCATTTTGCTGACGTTGCGCGGGCTGCTTGCGACAGGCGCCCAAAGCACTGAGGGCAATGACGAGAAAGAAAGATAAGAGTCGTCGGTTTTTCATTCCAGCCTTTCGGTTCGCTGCTTCTCTGTGTCTCTGTGCCTCTGTGGCAAATTCATTTTGCTATGAATCCGCTTTGCGCAATCTCGTTGCGAATATCCTCGAACGTCAGCTCACACAGTCTGCCGCCGGTAAATACTTCAACGTTAGTCACGTCCGCAAGGGCCCACGGCGGCTTCGGAAAACTATCAAGCTCTTCGTCGGTTTCAAAACTGACCTCAGCCAGCAACAGCCCGAACAGATCGCCGAGAAACATGTCTACGGAAAACTTGCGGCCGTCAAACTCGAAAGCGTAGCGATTCTTCCGAATCTCGTTCGCTTCAAACACCGCGAGCGTTTCCGCTTCCAACGCGTTGAGATAGGTGTTCGTAATTATCGTCCGCGAAAAGTCTTTCGGATTCTGTGCAAATTTCTGGCTAAACTTCACAATCCATTTGTTAGTCTTCGGATCGCGTACTTTGCGGAGACGCAAACGCGTGCCCGTGAGGTAGTTGTCGGTGATCTGCAAATGATGATCGGCGCGGCTCAATCCTTCCGGCAGATCCTGCAAGAGATAGCGCCGCTCACGCTCGACCCGCGCGTACTTGCTCTCCGGCACGACGGTGTTTTGATCGGTTAGTTTGGCAACTCCCATTTGTCTGGCAGGCGATGCGCCCGAAGTAGTATAATCCAGTTCGCCCCAGAAAACGGGAGCGCAACCAACGACCTCCAGCCCCGGTTGCGGCTCACATCAGTCTCAATTCTCCGCTTGCCCCGAGCGAAAGAGCCGATCTGCATTTCGAACAAGGTAAACGGGAGGCTTGCATGGTCCGCGAATTCTGCCGGGGCGATTCAAGCGGAGCCACAGCCGGAAGAAACTATCGGTTGCTCAATATTCAGCGATTGGTTTGCGTTGCGATCTGTCTGCTGTTTTCCGGGGTTCTGCTCGCAGCCGTTGCCGCTACTCTGCCGACCGGCTTTGTCGAGACGCAGATTGCGAGCGGATTATCGTCTCCGACGGCGATGGACTTTGCCCCTGACGGCCGGCTGTTCGTCTGCCTGCAAGGCGGAAATCTGCGCGTGGTCAAGAATGGTGCCTTGCTGCCAACTCCGTTTGTGACGCTAACAGTGGATTCGTCCGGCGAGCGCGGTCTGCTCGGTGTCGCGTTCGATCCCAGCTTCGCGACCAATAACTTTGTTTACGTCTATTACACGGTTCCCGGATCGCCCGCGCACAATCGCGTCAGCCGCTTCACGGCCAATGGCGACGTGGCCGTGGCCGGCAGCGAAGTGGTGCTCTTGAACCTCGACAACCTGAGCAGCGCCACGAACCACAACGGCGGCGCGATCCACTTTGGCCCGGACGGCAAGTTGTATGTCGCGGTCGGCGAGAACGCCAACGGCGCCAACTCGCAGACGCTTGTCAATCTCCTGGGAAAGGTTCTGCGCATCAATTCGGACGGCACGATCCCGGCCGACAATCCATTCTTCAACACTGCGGGAGCCCGCAAGGAAATTTGGGCGCTGGGCCTGCGCAACCCTTTCACCTTCGCGTTTCAGCCGGGCACGGGTCGTCTGTTCATCAACGACGTAGGTCAGAGTACGTGGGAAGAAATTAACGACGGCATCGCCGGATCGAATTACGGCTGGAGCATCTGCGAAGGCGCGTGTTCACCGCCTAATGCCAACTTTCGAGATCCATTGTTTCAATACGGCCATGGCTCAAGCTCGACGACCGGCTGCGCGATTGTCGGCGGCAACTTTTACAATCCGTCCGTCGTTCAATTTCCGGCGAGCTATGTCGGCAAATATTTCTTTGCTGATCTTTGCACCGGCTGGATTCGACTCTTTGATTCATCGAATAACACTGCCGCAGACTTTGCCACAGGAATATCCAACCCGGTCGATTTGAAAGTTGCGACAGATGGCAGTCTTTACTACCTGTCAATCGGCTCAGCCGCAGTCTTCAAGGTTCAGTTCTCAGGCGCCGCGCCGAGTATCACGACGCAACCATCGAATCAAACGGTGATGCAGGGGCAGCCAGCGACCTTCACGGTCGCTGCGAGCGGCAGCACGCCACTCAGCTATCAGTGGCAACGCAATCAGGTCAACATCTCAGGCGCGAATGCGTCGAGTTACATGATTGCTGCCACGGCTTTCGCAGACAATGGCGCGAGGTTTCGTTGCGTGGTCTCGAACGCTTTCGGAAATGCCACCAGCAATGAAGCCACGTTGACCGTAAACGCGCCGCCCAATATCAACACGAACCTGGTGGATCAAACGGTGATGCAGGGACAGCCAGCGACGTTCATGGTGAGCGCGAGTGGCAGCACGCCACTCAGCTATCAGTGGCAACGCAACCAGGTCAACATCTCAGGCGCGAACGCGTCGAGTTACATGATTGCTGCCACGGCTTTCGCAGACAATGGCGCGAGGTTTCGTTGTGTAGTCTCGAATGCTTTCGGCAATGCCACCAGCAATGAAGCCACGCTGACTGTGCAGCCGCCGCCGCCAATTCTTCTGACTGAAGAAGGCACGGACAGTGCAATTGCTTTCGACTCGGTAACGATGATGCG
>DATGVD010000123.1:0-5087 GCA_035300785.1 Pyrinomonadaceae bacterium
TCAAGCGGTAAGTTCATTTGATCGATACGATCCAGGCCCCACGAGGGCGGACTGTACTGAACGTCGAGAGGCTGAAGCACTGCCGCCTCCTCCACCCACCTTACCTGCGGATTCTCACTGATCGCGACAGCCGCGTTTCCATTGGGCAGGTCGACTGAAAATCCCATCAGCGCGGTCTCGTAAATGAAACCAACGTGGCCGCCATGAGCCCGAGCGAGAGCGTTGGCGATCGAACTCACTTTCGCCCGCCTCGTCGCCAACGAAGCTCTAATGGAAACGACATCGTCGTTAAGCACCACAATGTACTTATTGGGAATAGCAGTCTGCGCTTTGATGAACTTGGTTTGCGGTGTAAGCGATCGCTCCGTCGGCTGCTGACGCGAAGTTCGGAGCGGTGAAAACTCGGGATTGCCCGTTGACTGACTTAACGTTGATCCTGAAACCAGCGTGAGAGCGAAGACGCTCAACGCAATGAAACAAACTTTGATAGTCTTCATGGTTCTGCCTCCTTATTGGTTCTGGAGATGAATTGCGCCGGGGCACTCTTCATCTGGGATTGAGCCGCCCGCGCCATTGCGCCAAGATTGCATTACTCAATCGCTGATCTTGTTGGCCGCAACCGGGTGGCGACGTTGATGAGAAAGCCCCCGCCCTACAATTAAAAGGCGAGGTTGCTTGCCATCTGTTTTTCGGTCTGGGGCGAGGGCGATAGAAACATTTACGCGGGAGTAGCAACGGCAAGGAAAGTGTGACGAAATGCCAAAGGCCTTAGCGCTTAGCGAAGGCCACGCGCACTCATTGATTCCCTATTCTTAGAAGTTACTCCGCGCTACAAAGAACGGCGCGAGTGAATCACGCCATACGTCTGAATCAGCGGATCACTGTACTCCTGTTCGAGTTATTTGATGTTGCAGAAAACCTATCAGCGCGTTACAAGTTCGTTGTCCAGGGACGGAAATCGAGGCGTCAACTCATCAGCGAACGACACCTCGGAGAGTGATAGAGTTGCGAGTTAACTCGGTTTGGTAATAAAGTCAGCGCCTGGTCATTAAAGGATTGGCCATCAAGAGCAATGAAGACATCGCTGCCTGAAAACCCACTCGAAGCTATTAACGAAACTCTGCGCGTGTCTAACAGCGCGTTCATGGCCGACTATCCCGGCGAAACCGGGCGCCGCCAACCGGTGCACACGGTTTATGGCGGCGCGCATCTGTTCAAATCCGATTCGGCGCCGCGACTCGGCAAAGTCGCCGAACGCGCCATGGCCGAATACGCGCCCGATTTCATCATCTTCGCTCAGACGCTCGGCTTGCCCGATGTCGAGCAACTGCCCGACGTGCTCAGCTACGCACAGGACTTGAAAGCGCAACTGAAGAGCAATCCCGACGCGGCGCGCGAAGAGCACAGGGCTGCCTGGTTGGCGCACACCATCTACTCGCGCGTGCAGGAAAAACTAAAGCGAGAACCGGTCGAGGATTTCCGCATCGATTTCGAAGACGGTTACGGCAATCGTCCCGACAAAGAAGAAGACGGCCACGCTGAAGCCGCCGCGATCGAAGTCGCCGCAGGCATCAGCGCGGGCACGCTGCCACCGTTCATCGGCATTCGCATCAAGCCTTTCAACGAAGAGCTGCGCGCGAGAAGCTTACGAACGCTGGATATTTTTGTCTCAACTGTTTTGGCCAGGACGAGCGGGCGTTTGCCGGATAATTTTGTCGTCACGCTGCCGAAGATTACGACTCCGGAGCAGGTCTCGGCGCTGGCGGACCTATTTGATTTATTGGAAGAGCAAACCGGATTAGCGCCCGGTGCTTTGAAAATGGAGATGATGATCGAGACCACCCAATCGATCATCCGGAGCGATGGTCGAATCAATCTGCCACTGCTCTTGCGGGCCGCGCGCGGTCGTTGCACGGCGGCGCACTTTGGCACGTACGACTACACCGCGAGTTGCAGCATCACCGCCGCGCATCAGCACATGATGCACCCGGCTTGTGACTTTGCGAAGCACATGATGCAGGTCTCGTTTGCCGGCACGGGCATCTGGTTGTCGGACGGCGCGACCAACATCATGCCGGTCGGGCCGCATCGCGCAGCGGAAGGCACAACGCTCACTCAGGATCAGGCCGACGAGAATCGCGCGGTCGTTCATCGCGCCTGGAAGCTGCATTACGATCACATACAGCATTCGCTCACCGGCGGTTTCTATCAGGGTTGGGACTTGCATCCCGCCCAACTGGTGACGCGTTACGCGGCTGTCTATGCCTTCTTTCTGGAAAGTCTGGATGCGGCGTCCGAACGCCTGCGCAATTTTGTCGAGAAAGCGGCGCAGGCCACGCTGGTCGGCGATGTGTTCGACGACGCGGCAACGGGACAGGGACTGCTGAATTATTTTCTGAGAGCACTTAATTGTGGCGCGCTGACGGAAGCAGAAGGTCTGCGTCTTTCGGGCTTGACGCCGGAGGAGTTGCGATCAGGATCATTTGTGAAGATTCTGAAAAACCGGCAAAACCTGTAAAGCTTGCGCGACTCTTTGGAGTGCGCCGGCAGAGCGAAGCGGCGACGGCGCTTTGGATCAAGCGAGCGAGAAGCGCAATCCAAAACCAAAGCGGTGTCGCCGCTTCGCTCTGCCACCGCACTCCAAATCTAGAACAAATTTCCCTGTGGTGATTCATCATCCGGCTCTACTGACTCAGCCAGACGCGGATAGTTCTCGACCAACTTTGCCGGGCCCGGCACGCGCTGCTCATCGATCAGCGCCATGACTTCGAATGCATTTACCAGGCTCTGTCCGCGCGCGTGGTTGTTGGCAATCACGAAGGTCTGTTTAGCTTTTTCTGAGACTTGCCTGATGCGCTCGACCCACGGCTCCAGCTCATCGCGCGAATACAGATAATCATAGCGCTCCACCACATCCGCTTCTTCGCGAAACCAGTTCTGATAGTTCCGTCCGTGCAGCCGCACATATCCGATTGGCGAAGTCACTTCCGCTGAAGGCTTGATCGAGTTGGCAAACAGCGGCTGGTCGATGTCGCACAAACCCACGCCCAGGTCTTCGAGCGTCTGCAAAACCCTCGGGTTGTTCCATGATTCATGCCGCAGCTCGACAACCAGCGGATAATCTTTGAAGCGCCCGGCCAGTTGGTTTAGATAGCCGTGCTCTGCGCGATCATTCTTAAACGACCAGGGAAATTGCATCAGCACCGCGCCGAGTTTGCCTGCTTCCGCAAGCGGATCGATCCCTTCGCGAAAAGCCTTCTCATCTTCCCTGGTCGCTTTGCCGCGTTCGTGCGTGAACGGTCGGAAGAGTTTTGCGGTGAAGACGAAATTCGGATTGTGCTCGATGCGTTTCAGCCATGACCGAGCCGTGGCGGGTGATGGCGGACGATAGAAGCTGCTGTTGATTTCCGCGGTGTCGAAATACTTTGCAACCAGCGCCAGCGTGTCAAACTTCGAACCAGCGCCTTCGGGATAGACACGGCCGCGCCAATCGGCGTATGACCAGCCGGCAGGTCCGATGCGAATGTCGCGGAGAGCGCGCACGCTGAAACTATGTCCGACAAACTTCAGTTTGTCGAACAGGGTGCGCTGTGGCACGCGCATCTTGCGCGTGATTCACGGGCGAGACGCCCGTGCCACTTTAAGCAAAGCACCGTGAAGCTCAGACGCAACCACGTCCAGCTTAATACTAGAAGCTGCGAGTTTTCCGTTCGCGTCGGAAAACTTTGCTGCCGACGCAAGTTCACTGGTATCGATCTTCCACTGTCCGGCGGGATTCCGTTCAGCTTCGTTAAGACGCGCAATCAAGGAACTGAAATCGCGCCGTTCGATCTTCGGCCGCATGATCGTCTCAGCCCATGAATAGTACGGATAGTCGATGCGATACGCCCAGCCGCCATCCAGTGGCGTCGCGATTAAGAAGACTTCGCCGCGCGCGTGATGCGAGATAGCCGTAAACGGCGCGCAGTGACGGGTCGGCTTGAAACCCGATGAACTGAAAATTTCCGGCGCCAGTGTTACCAACGAAACCTTCGCTTCGTGGTCTTCCGTAACTCGCGATCTGCCTTTGGCAAAACTCTCCAACGCCGTAGCGATCCGGTTCCACGGGTCAACCCACAACGAGGCGTAGTCATTTGTGCGCGTCAGAACGCGTTCGACAAGCGGCAGGACCAGTTCGTAAGCGTGGGCGTCGTCAGTCACTTCCGAGCCCGCGAGCTGTCGCGCCAGTGGCGAGCCGACATCAGTAGGCGAGTCCGATCCCTGGATGACAATGCTGGCGCGCACGCCTTCCTGCGTGCTCATCTCGGAAAAGTCTCCGGCTTCCGCGGCCGCAATCAACTTGTCGCGCAATTCCAGCGCGCGCTCACCGTTGAGCATCGTCCAGACGGACAGCACGCCGTCAGTGTCGAAGTGATTGTTGGTGACGAGATCGATCCCGCCCGTTAACTCCGCGCGGTTCGGCGCCGCGGCCAGGTTCAAAGCGATCTCCGTCGAGGTGTCGGCCTTCACCGACGCCGGCGTTTGATTCCCTTTCCAATGCGAAAAGTGAATTGCGTTGTCGACTGTGCCATCAACCGAAAGCTTCGGCACGTTCGCGAGACCGTCGTGGTAATACTCAAATCTCATTCTTCCACCTCATGGTCCGACTGGCGTTGATTCTATCCCACGGTTGCGCCGAACGGTAACCCGAGCTGACGCTTTGCCGTGAATAAGCTCTGTGCTAGTCTCACCAAACATTTTCAAGACTTCTAAAACGATCAACGGAGGAGCCCAGAATGGATTCCGAGAACACCCCAATGCAATCAATTACCGCGACTGAGTTGAAGCAGCGTCTGGATAACGGCGAAGATGTTCAGATTGTCGATGTGCGCGAGGCGAACGAAGTGGCCATCGGCCGCATTCCCAATTCGATTCACATTCCGCTGGCGCAGGTTCTGGAGCGCATGTCTGAGATCGATCCTAGCCGCGACACGGTCGTGCATTGCAAGATGGGTGGCCGCAGCGCCCGCGCGATCGAGGCTTTGCAGCGCAGCGGGTACACGGGAAGCTTGTCGAATTTGACGGGCGGAATTATTGCCTGGTCCAAC
>DATGVD010000124.1:0-3404 GCA_035300785.1 Pyrinomonadaceae bacterium
GCAGCGACGTCACGTTTTATTCGACACCTGCCGTCCTGGATCGGATCTATGGCAACAATCCCGTGTCGTGGCGATTCTTTCTGCGCTTGCGGCCGAGTAAGATGTCCATGACCAGCCACGCTGGACGCACGCCCTGAATGATATTTCTCTCCGACATCGCTGGGATTGGCCACGTTGTCTGGCAATCCAGGATGATGGACAGCTCAGAGCGCACGAACATCACGGCCCGCACGAGCACAAGCACCAGGAGGGCCATTGCGAACACAAATTATTGCGGCGGATCGTGCCGAGCCGAGGGTAGTATCCTAGTTTCCTGATTTTGAGAGATTGGCTTGAGATGGAAAGCGATCCACGAATCCACACGAAGCAGCTTTGTTCGTGCGATTTAGTGTGGTTTCGTGGATCGTTCTTATGTAATCCGCGGAAACACACGAAACGAAACTCAGACACTACCGAGCCGAGGCGGATCTTGACAGGCATTACGACTATTCCATAGAGTGAAGACTAGAATGAGGAAGCGGTTCACATGTTTGGCGCTCTTGCTTGTGCTGGCCGGCAGCGCGTTTGCCGGCGTTCCGATGCACTCTGGCGAGAGCGAATGCAGCATGGGCCAGGCAATGGCCGGAATGGATTGCTGCAAGGCTGCCTTGATGGGAGGCGAGAGCCCCGAAGTCACCGCTGCGCGCCTGTGCTGTGCCACTAACTGTTCGCACGACGGATCGACGCCACCATCGGGTTTTTGCGTCTCGCCGCAGTCACAAGCTGCAGTTTCGGACTATCAGCCAGGCACACCCGCGCTTCCCGCATCCCTTTTACCAGCGGCGCGCATTAATCCTTCGCATGGTCCACCAACAGATTCGCATCCCGCATACATTCGTCACCTCGCGCTTCTGATCTAATTCCAATCAGGCCGAACTGTGTCTTCTTGCGGCTTCTACAGAAGCTGCGAGCGCGCTTGTGCATTCGTGTGCTTTGCGCGCGAGAAACCAACTGCTTTGGATGGATGGAGGTTAGCAGCGTGAAGAAATCTTTAATCGTTATCACAATCGCATTGAGCGTCGTTCTCTTGATCGCGGCGGCGTGTGGTTCAAAGACAGGGACCGAAACCAGCGGCAGCAACGTCCCGACCGGTAAGGTGATCAAGACCGTGCCCGTGGGCAATCTGACCGCGACGCTTTCAAACGACAGCGGCGTGCTCAAGCGGGGAAATCAGGAACTCACGATCTCGTTCACGGACGCGTCCGGCAAGCTCGTCGACGTAGGCGCCATATCGCTAAACTTTCACATGGACCAGATGGGCACGATGTCCGCGATGAACGACTCAGCGACTTTCACGACGACGAGGACGCCGGGGGTCGTCCGCGGCAAGGTCAATATCGAAGTCGGCGGGGAGTGGCAGGCGCAACTCGCTTACGAAGGGCCGGCGGGACAAGGAAAGACGACGTTTAGCGTGCCGGTACAATGATTAACTGGCTAATCGAATTCAGCCTGCGCCATCGTGGCCTGGTGATCGCGATCTATCTCGCCCTCGCGGCCTGGGGTTACTGGGCCCTGCTGCGCACGCCTGTCGATGCGATCCCTGATCTCTCCGAGAACCAGGTGATCGTGTTTACGGACTGGACCGGGCGGTCGCCACAGGAAGTCGAAGATCAGGTTACGTATCCGCTGGTCACGAATCTGCAAGGGCTGCCGGGCGTGCGCGTGGTGCGCGCGAGTTCGGCATTCGGCTTCTCGATGATCAACGTGATCTTCGAAGACAGCGTCGATCTCTACCGGGCGCGGACGCGGGTGCTGGAGCGCTTGAACCTTCTCGTGAAGCAATTGCCCGATGGTGTCACGCCCACGCTCGGTCCCGACGCTACCGGGGTGGGCCAGATCTTCTGGTACACGCTGGAAAGCGATCAGATGAGCTTGCGCGATCTGCGCACGCTGCAAGACTGGTTCGTTCGTTATCAACTGAACTCAGTACCCGGCGTCGCCGAAGTTGCCAGCGTCGGCGGTTACGTCCAGCAGTACCAGGTCGATGTCGATCCGAACAGGCTGCGATCTTATTCGTTGCCCCTGTCGGTGGTGGTCGAAGCAGTCGAACGTTCCAACAACAACGTCGGCGGCAACGTCGTCGAGCAATCAGGTCAATGGTCGGTCGTGCGTGGCGTCGGTCTTATTCAATCCGTCGCCGATGTCGAGAACATCGTCTTGAGCGCGCCTAACGGCACTCCGATTTACGTTAAGAACGTCGCCAATGTAAAACTCGGCAACGCCTTTCGCACCGGCGCGCTGGACAAGAACGGCAAAGAAGCGGTTGGCGGCGTCGTGATCGCGCGGTATGGCGTGAACACGCTGGAAGTGATCGATGCGGTCAAACAAAAGATCAACGCGTTGCAAGCCGGGCTGCCAAAAGGCGTGCAGGTCGTGGCCTTTTACGATCGGACGCAGTTGATTCAACGGGCCACCCACACGCTCAAGCGCGCGCTCATCGAAGAACTTATCCTCGTCACTCTCGCGCACATTCTGTTTCTCGCGCACTTCCGCTCGATTCTTATTGTCACGATTCCGCTCCCGCTGGCGGTGCTTTTGGCTTTTCTCTTCATGAACTACGCCGGCATCAGCTCAAACCTGATGTCGCTTTCAGGTATTGCCATTGCCATCGGGGTGCTGGTGGATGCGGGCATCGTGGTTACGGAGAATGCTTTCCGCTTTATCGAACAGCGAAAGATCGATCCCACAAACCGCCGGCTGGTGTGGCAGACGGTGCTGGAATCCACGCGACTCGTAGGCCGCCCGATTTTCTTTTCGATGGCGATCATCATTCTCGCGTTCGTCCCGGTGTTCGCGCTCACCGGCGAAGAAGGGAAGCTGTTTCACCCGCTCGCCTTCACCAAGACGTTTGCAGTGGCGGGCGCAACGGTAATCGCCGTCACGCTCGTGCCCGTGCTCTGCACTCTGCTGTTGCGCGGGAGGTTTCACGCCGAGCAAGCGAACCCGGTGATGCGCGCTTTTCACTTTATCTACCGGCCGGTTTTGAGCTTTGCGCTGAACCATCGCGTGCTGACGGTATCGTTTGCGGCTTTGCTTTTCGCGGGCGCCATTTTCCTGGCGACCGGCATCGGCAAAGAATTTATGCCGCCTTTGAATGAAGGCGATCTGATGTACATGCCGGTCACCGATCCAGCGATCTCGATCGATCAGGCGCGCGTCATCATGAGCAGGGAAGACGAGATTCTCAAGAGCTTTCCCGAAGTCGAGTGGGCGGTCGGAAAGGCCGGCCGCGCGGACACGTCGACCGACCCGGCGCCGGTGAATATGAACGAGACGATCGTTCATTTGAAACCGACTGAACAGTGGCGCGCGGGGCTAACCCGCGAATCGCTCATCGCAGAGATGGACGAAAAACTGCGCCTGCC
>DATGVD010000125.1:0-6173 GCA_035300785.1 Pyrinomonadaceae bacterium
TAGTTGTTCCTGTAAGTAGTCGTCGTGTTCACGGCCGAGGTTCTTACCTGACGGCGATCGCTTGAGGCGGGCCTGATTCAATTGGGAAACGCTTTGCAGTGGGATTTCACCAAAACTTAGGAGACTAAAAAATGTCGCAAAACTGGACTCCGCCACCCGCAGCCGGCGGAACGGCAACCGTTCCGAACTACCTGGTGCCGGCAATCATCTCGATTTTCTGTTGTTGGCCGCTGGCCATTGCGGCGATCATCTTCGCCACCCAGGTCAATGGCAAAGTCGCGGCCGGCGACATGGCGGGGGCAGAGGACGCTTCGAAGAAGGCAAAGCTGTTCAGCTTCATCGCGATCGGAGTTGGCCTCTTGTTCTATGTCGTGATGGGCCTGATTTATGGGGTAGCGATCATCGCCGCCATATCCGGCTCCAGCGGCTCGCGCTAGAGCGATTACCCTCGCGGGCTCCGCGTTCGGTTTTTCCGCGCTTCCGTTGAAAGGTTGCGTGCCGTTTGGACTATCCGATACGGTTAGCCCAAACGGCACTTTCTGATCTCGCCGAATCAAGACGACCATGCCTGTTTTTTGCCCCAAGTGTGGCGCGCAGAATTATGACAGTGCCGTGACTTGCGGCACTTGCCAGGCGGTGTTGCCCGTGATTGCGGGCCAACAGTATCAGGCGCAGACAGATTATCAGCAGCCGTACCAACCAAGCTACGAACCCATTCAACCGCCCATGCCGATGTATGGCCAGCCGATGATGCAGGACTGGAAAACGGCGGGCGCTGACAAGAAAGTTGTGGCCGGGGTTCTGGGTATCCTGATCGGTGGTCTGGGAATCCACAAATTCATGCTCGGTTATCAGAAAGAGGGCATGACCATGTTGCTGGTTTCCGTGCTGAGCTGTTTTACGCTGTATGGCGTTATGCACGTGATCGGAATCATCGAAGGGATCATGTATCTCACGAAGAGCGATGAAGCCTTTGTCAGAGAATACATTTACGGCCGGAAGGGTTGGTTCTAAGATTTTCAAGCGTAGCGCCGGCTTGCGCTAATCAGGCGGCGATGAATATTGTATCCGCAGCGACTCCCGGGTTCGGGTGGCTGCGGATTTTCGGATCATGACAGGTTTTCATTTTGTTGAAGTAGCCAGCGATCGTTCGCGCCAGCTTGCGATTGCGGCCACTGTTTGGCTGGGGCTGGCAGCGGGCGCGACTTTTCTTTTCCTGTTCAACCCGGCCAGCCCGGCGAACCAGTTCTTCCCCAAGTGTCCCTTCCGCATGATCACGGGCTGGCAGTGTCCCGGCTGCGGCTCGACCAGAGCTCTTTATCAACTGCTTCATCTGCATCCGATTGCGGCGTTCAAGTTGAATCCGTTGCTGATGCTCACGCTCCCGTTCGTCGTGTACGGCTTTCTCGGATTTACCAGGAGCGCCATCACGGGCCAACCGCAGCGGCGGCTCTTCATTCCGTCGATCTATCTATGGGCGTGGCTGGCGCTGATGATCTTCTTCTGGATCTTTCGCAACACACCGTGGTATCCGTTCGTCTCATGAATTCTGATCCCGCCATCCGCATCGCCATGCTGCCGCGCGACACTAATTCGCAGGGCACGATTTTCGGCGGCATCATCCTGAGCTATATCGACATGGCCGGCGCCATCGAAGCGCACCGGCACACCGGCATGGATCGCTTCGTCACCGTCGCGATGCGCGAAGTGATCTTTCATGCGCCGGTGTTTGTCGGCGACCTGGTTAGCTTCTACTGCGAGACCGGAAAGATTGGCACCACTTCGATCGCTGTGCGCGTGGTAGTCGAGGCTGAACGCTATGGCGGGCCAAGTGAAAGCGTGCGGGTTACCGAGGCTGAGGTGATCTATGTGGCCGTGGATCAGGAACAGAAAAAGACAAAGATTGTGGTTAAGTGAGATGAGTCCGCGAAAGCGGACGGACGAAAATAGCCCAGCGATTCGCTGGGTACGAAGTCTTTCGAATCCAGTCCGCGAAGAGGATGGCTGAACCGCTGGCGAGGAGCGGCAACACACCTACGTTGAGCATCTGACCCGGTCGCTGCCACCACCCCACGCGGTCTGCCCGCGCGGGGACCCCGGACCGCTCCCGGTTATGTAACCGCGCCTTACAACATCGATTCCGCGCCGATAACCCTACCAGTCAACGCCGTTCTCTCCCAACTCACGTCGCAATTGCCTTGCATCCTCGAAATGAATTGTGCGCAGACCCAGTTCGCGCGGACACTCGAGGTTTACTTCGCGATCGTCGATGAACAAGCACTGCTCGGCCGGGCGCTGCATGATATTCAAGGCTGCGCGATAAATAGCTTCGTCAGGTTTCCGCAAACCGAGGAAACAAGAACTGAAAAACACCGGAAAGTATTTGGCTAGATCGAAATGCCGGATCCGATAAAGATTCAACTCGAGGATTTCATTATTCAGCGTGGCCAGGAAATACTTTTTTAGATTCGCGAGTTCCTCGGCGATTTCCAGCGAATCGGGTTTCGACTGGGACTGAGCAAATACGAAAGCACGGAATTCATCGCGGCTGAACGATCGTGGCCGGTAGAAGATCACTCGATCGAGATATCGCTCCAGCGGGAGGCGATTAGTTTCGATCAGGTGGGCGACTTTTTCGTGACGATCGGTGAAATCATCCCAATCCAGCCCGAACTGCACGGCCGCTGCCCGCCGAGAGTCGTGACCCCAACCGTCAGTGAGCAAGACCCCGCCGATGTCGAAAAAGATTGTGGTGATCATAGTCGTGTCAGAATCGGGAGCGGTAGCGACCGGATCATAATATCAAGTTGAGTCTCGGATCCCGTCGCTACCGCTCGGGGTTCTGACACTACCAGCGATGATAAGCGGGATGGCCGGGCTTCACAGCGACGAACGTCCCCCGACAGGTGGCGCAAACTTTATCGTGAGCGATCAGCTCACCTTCAACAATTGCGCGATCGTCCGTTGATTCAATCACCCGCGCGCGCAACTCAACTGGTTGGTCCGTCGGTGTCGGCCGCAGCAATTTGATCGCGTAATCTGCGGTGACGGTGCACGGCGGATGATCGGACCCGGCTTTCTTCATCAAGTGATACGCGCCCGCCCAGTTGCAGTGACAATCCAAAAGCGTGCCGATAATGCCGCCGCTTAACATGCCCGGAAACGCTTCCTGATAAGTTTCTGGTTGGAAGGTCGCAATGACTTCATTGCCGCGGGGAAAGCTGCGAATGTGCAAGCCCTTCTCGTTCGCCGGGCCGCAACCAAAGCAGGCGTTTTGCGGTGCGTAGGTTTCCTGGATGCTTTTTTCGGTCATTTGTTTAGAGTTCAAGCTTCAGCTTGGGTCTATGGAATCAGGCAACCTAAAGGTTGAACTCTGAACTCCGCAACTGTTCCCTCAGCTTGAACCGCTGCACTTTCCCCGTCGCAGTGTACGGCAACTCCAAAACGAAAAGATAACGGCGCGGCTGTTTGAAGCGCGGTAGCTCGGCTTCGCACAGCGCGCGCAATTCTTCCTCAGCCGTCTTCTCGTCACTGTCATCGTTCGCGAGCACGATGAACGCGCACACGCACGATAGTCCGTGCGCGTCGAAACCTTCGACTACCGCGGCCGCGCGCGCGTGTTCGCTTCGCAGCAGCACGCCTTCGACTTCAACCGGCGAGACCCATTGGCCCGTCGGCTTGAAACAATCGTCGCTGCGGCCCATGTGCCACCAGAATTCTTCCGCGTCGCGACGATAGAGATCGCCCGTGCGCACGCAACCGTCGACAAATGTTTCCGCGGTTGTCTCGGGTCGCTGCCAATATCCAATTGCGGCACTGCCGCCGCGAATCCAGAGATTCCCAATTTCGCCCCTCGGAGTCGCAACTCCTTCGTGATCGATCAGCCGTGCCTGGTAACCGCGCAGTAGTTTGCCGCTGCTGCCGTAGCGCATCTCGCCTTCGTGATTCGACATGAACATGTGCAGCATCTCAGTCGAGCCGATGCCGTCGAGTACTTCGACGCCGAACGTTCGTTGCCAATCTTCTCCCAGTTGCGCCGGCAATGCTTCGCCGGCGGAGATGCACAAACGCAGGCTAGCGGTGTTCAGAGTACCAACTTCAGTTGGGCTTTTCTCAGAGAGCAAGGACCCGACTGAAGTCGGTACTCTAAACGCCTGTCGATGATGATCCAGAAGCATCCGATACACGACGGGCACGCCAAAGAAGATTGTCGGCCGATCTTCCTGAAAGACGCGAGCGATAACTTCGGGCGTGGGTTTTTCTCGACAGAGAATCGTCGTAAAGCCGTTCAGCAGGGGAAAAGTAAAACTGTTCCCTAATCCATAAGCGAACGGCAAGCGCGAAGAAGAGAAGATGCGATCGCCTTCGCCCAAACGCAACACTTCGCGGCAGAAAGTTTCGTTGGTGTAGAAGATGTCCGCCTGCCGATGGACCGCGCCCTTTGGTTCGCCAGTGCTGCCTGAGGTGTAAAGGATAAACGCCGGCGCGTTCTCGTTACGGCGCAAGGGAAACTCCTCCGTGAGCGCCCTGGGCGGAGCGCCCTCAAACGACTGGGCGCCGATGCCTGCATAAGATGATCGAGCTGATTCTTTCCCGCGGTCAACGACCAACAATCGCCGTAAATCGCGCAAGTTCTCAGCCGCCTGTTCAGAACCGCCTTCGGCGGTTTGAAAGATCGTTTCGGCTGCCGGTGCTTCCACAATTGCCGCGCGCGCGCCGCAATCTTTCAGGATGAAGAGCTGGTCATCCCTGCGCAGGGCCATATTAATCGGTACGGCAATCGCCCCAATTGAAATTGCGGCGACGAACGACGCAATGAATTCCGGCGAGTCGTTTAGGAGAATCGCCACCCGATCACCCTCGTTGATGCCGAGCGCATGTAAGACCTCTGCGGCGCGGACCGTTGCCGCTCGCAACTCTTCATAAGTGATTTCGCGTTGCTCGTATACGACGGCCGTGCGGGCGGCGCGTTCGGATGGATAGATTCGATCGAAAAGATTTTGAGCGTTCACGAGTGGCATAGACTTTAGTCTGTGGTGCCTTTCAATCGCAACGGCACAGAGTTAGCCCAGGCTACAGGTCTGGTACTGTCTTGTTTCCTAACTTTTAGAGATCGGCTGGCCATCGAAGACGATCACGAAGCCACGCGAAGCACTTTCTTCGTCCGATTTGGTCTGGTTTCGTGGATCGTTCTTGTGTAATACAGAGGAACTCACGAAACAGAACTAAGACACGACCAGACCGTGGACACATTGAGAGTTGCGCCGCGCTGTGGTTTGATTACCGGCGATGCCGATACTCAAGAAGCGCGACCACCAAACCGAGACCCGCCTGTTGTTGGAATCAGCCGAGCCGGTCGAATTACCGCCCGCCGAAGTTGCGGACGACGCGGTGCTGGTTCAGTTTGATAGGCTCCGGCCATACATTCCGGAATTGCTGGCTGAGTTGCGCGCGGGAACTCGAACGGAACCGGTAGCCGTGATGAACGACGGCTCGACTTTCGCCATCCACGGCGCGACGCGCACGTTCTGGGTCAAGCTTTGGCACACGGCCGGGTCAGAGCTGACCAGGATCGAGCGGGTTCAGATAATCAGTTGTCTGCCATCGACGCGTGGGACGCATGTACGAATCAGTGATGAGTAATGAGTGATGGGTGATGATTAGCAATGATCGAATTCGTTTAGAGGCGGGCTCGGGCCCGCCCTTCTGCTGATTACAATGGACGTACCTGAAAGAGTTTTGAGACTTGCCGAGTCAGTTCGCGCCGCGGGCGGTCGCGCGCTTTTGGTCGGTGGGTGTGTGCGCGACGCGCTGATGGGAAAGCAGCCGAAGGATTGGGACGTCGAAGTCTACGGGGTCGAGCCGGCGCGCTTGCGCCAGTTACTGGATCAACTCGGCGACGTTAACGTGGTCGGCGAAGCATTCACCGTCTACAAGCTTGGGGCTGATCTGGATGTGGGATTGCCACGGCGCGAGCACAAGACGGGGCGCGGACATCGCGCGTTCTTCATCGAAGGCGATCCTTCGATGACCATCGAGGACAGCGTGCGCCGGCGCGATTTCACGATCAACGCGATCCTGCAAGACCCGCTGACGGGAGACATCATCGATCCGTTTCAGGGCCGCGAGGATATCGAGAAGAGAATTCTGCGCGCCGTCGCGCCCGAGACTTT
>DATGVD010000126.1:0-11238 GCA_035300785.1 Pyrinomonadaceae bacterium
CGTTAACCTTTTGGGCATTCCGAGCTCGCTCGATTTTGCGGTAATGGGCGCGGTGATTTTCTCGGTGTGATGGCCGATCAGGTTCTCAGCGAGCGCCGCAATCGCCGGCAAACTGTTTTGATGCGCGAGTCTGCCCGCGCCGACATGCGCCCGCCAAATGCAGTCGCCGCGGATCATTCGGGCGGCACAGGGTCAGAACCGATACCATGATCTGGGAAGAACGATGGCATCCGTTACGTGAAGAATGGGTCATTGTCGCCGCCCATCGGCAGGATCGTCCCTGGAGCGGTGAGACGGTGAAGCATGAGAACGGCCCGCGACCACCGTACGTCGAAGATTGTTATCTCTGTCCGGGCAACGCGCGCGTTAGCGGCGCTGTCAATCCGCAATATACCGGTATCTTCGTCTTTGATAACGATCATCCCTGCGTCGGATTGGAGGCGCCCACGCCACCTGTAATCGGGTCCGGCGTCTATCGAAACCGGCCGGCCCAGGGGATTGCGCGCGTTGTTTGCTATTCGCCGCGGCATGATTTGTCGCTGGCCCAGCTCAAAATCTGTGAGATCGAAGAACTAATCACTGCCTGGCAGCGCGAATATGTGGATCTTGGAGGACGGCCAGACATCGATCATGTTTTGATATTTGAGAACAAAGGCGAGGTCGTTGGTGTCTCGAATCCGCATCCGCACTGCCAGATTTACGCGACTAACTTCGTCTTCAAAACCATCGAAACTGAAGCGCAAGCGAGTCGCCGATACTTGCGTGAGACTAGCCGGAGGTTGTTCTCAGATATTATCGCCGCCGAGCAACGCGATAAAGCCAGGATTATTTCTGAGAATGAGACAGCGATTGCTTTTCTCCCTTATTTTGCGCGCTACGCTTATGAAGTTTTTGTCGCGCCTAAAGAGACTCACCAGAGCATCGTATCACTGAGTGACGCTGAGGCACGCGATCTTGCAGAGGTTCTGAAAGACACGGTGGTACGCTTCGACAATCTTTGGCAGATGCCTTTTCCTTATGTGATGCCTCTGCATCAAGCGCCCACAGATGACGGCGACTATCGCGCCTTTCATTTTCACATCGAGTTCCACCCACCACTTCGGCGGCCCAGTCTCTTAAAGTATCTCGCGGGCCCAGAGATCGGGGGCGGTAACTTCCTTAGTGACACTTCGCCTGAGGAGAAGGCCGCGGAATTACGCGCGTTGCCGAACGTGCATTACACCGAGCGAACATGAACCCGTTTCAGTCACAATGTCCACCCTGTCCAAATCAGAATCCCTACTTCAGCCGCTGAAGCGTCTGCACGAAACCATTCGGCAGACGGTTGTTGATGCTTGCGAGCGCATGTCGATGGAATCCGTGGCGGCGATCGCCCGAGAAGAAGAAGGCGACACAATCTATGCTGTCGACTATCTCACTGAAGATTTACTGATCGATTTTTTCGCGCGCGAAATAGCGCCGGCGATGCCAATCGTGCTGATTGCCGAGGGCTTGCCAAATGGTGGGCTGGTACTACCGCGAGGGACTTCGGAAGAAATTGCCGTTTCGCGAATCATCGTCGATCCAATCGACGGCACGCGCGGCTTGATGTATCAGAAACGCAGCGCATGGATTCTGACGGGCGTGGCGCCAAATCGCGGGCCCGACACAAATCTAAGTGACATTGAGTTGGCGGTTCAGACTGAGATTCCGCTCGTCAAGCAACATTTGTCCGATTGCATGTGGGCGATTCGAGGCAAAGGAGCGTATGCCGAACGGTTCAACCGGTTAACTAAAGAAACTACGAACATCAGCTTACAACCATCACGCGCCAAGACCATCGCGCACGGCTATGCCGAAATCGCGCGCTTCTTTCCCGGCGCGCGTGAAGAACTCGCGGCCATTGATGAAGAAATAGTTTACGGCGCGCTCGGGCCGGCCCCCACGGGCAAAGCGCATTGCTTCGAAGATCAGTATGCATCGTCGGGTGGTCAGCTTTACGAGTTGATGAGCGGGCATGATCGTTTCGTCGCGGATCTTCGGCCGTTAATGGAGAAAATCATCGCAGAACGAGGCGCAGTGCTCGGCATCTGCTCACATCCGTATGACCTTTGCACCGAGTTAATTGCGCGCGAAGCCGGAGTGATTGTTACGGATGTACGTGGCGAGAGATTGAGTGCGCCGCTCAGTGTTGATGCTGACGTTGCCTGGGCCGGCTATGCCAACGAACACATCCGCGCGCAAATCGAACCGCTGCTGCAAGCGGCATTGGAGCGGCGTGGGCTGCTTGATTGATTCATTTACTCATTGGTTCATTGGTTCATTCAAAAAAGCGAGCAAATGGAGCAATGAACCAATGAGTAAATGAATAAATCTATTCAGGCACTTAGTGACACGCACGCCTTCGTTGAATCGCTTGATGCATCGCTCGCGTTGCTTCCCACTGGCTGGCGCGACTTGTTCGATTCGCCGCGCCAGTCGATCGTCACTCGCGCACCGGGCCGGCTGGATTTGATGGGGGGCATCGCCGATTACTCGGGTTCACTAGTTTTGCAATGGGCGATTGAGAGTGCGGTGCACGTCGCCATTCAGCGCCATAGCAGCAAGACGCTGCGCATCGCCAGTGTGCCGGAAGAGCCAAACAAGACGTCGCGCTTGTTCGAAATCAATCTTGATGATTTGCTTGGCTCGAATTATTCGACCTTGCGCGCCCGCTTCACGGAGGAGCCAGAAAATCATTGGGCCGCTTATGTTGCCGGCGCATTTCCGGTCTTGATGCATGAAAGTAATGCCTCATTCAATGAAGGGGCTCACCTGCTTATCAAGTCCGCAGTGCCCGAAGGCAAAGGCGTCAGCTCCTCTGCAGCGCTCGAAGTCGCGTCGATGCAGGCGGTGGCAGCGGCTTACGAACTGAAAATCTTTGCGCCGGAGTTGGCGCTGCTTTGCCAAAAAGTCGAGAACCTGGTAGTGGGCGCGCCCTGTGGCGTCATGGATCAAATGACCGCCGTCTGTGGCGAAACGAATCGTTTGCTCGAACTCTTATGTCAACCCGCGGAACTGAAGGGCACAGTTCCCTTGCCGGAAGAATTAGAAGTTTGGGGCATCGATTCCGGCATCCGTCATTTTGTCGGTGGTGCTGACTATCGCACGGTGCGCACGGCAGCTTTCATGGGATATCGCATCATCGCGGAGCTGGCTGGACTTTCGTCAAAGCAAGCTGACGGAGGACATTTAGTTGTTGATGATCAGCGATGGAACGGGTACCTTGCCAACATCGCGCCAGGAGATTTTGAGCGAGAATATGCGCCGCGCATTCCCGAGCACATGTCAGGTGACGACTTTCTGGATAAATATGATGGAGTCACCGACACCGTCACGTCGGTTGATCCGATGGTCGAATATCCAGTGCTGGCGGCGACGCGCCATCCAATTTACGAACACCCTCGTGTTAACAGCTTCGCCGCGATTCTGAAGAACTGGAAGGGCGACGAGCAGGCGCGAAAGTTGGGAGAGTTGATGTACGAATCCCACGTGAGTTACTCCAGGTGCGGATTAGGTTCAGACGGAACCGATGCCCTCGTCGCACTCGTGCGCGCATCAGCCGAAGACGGTCTTTATGGCGCGAAGATTACCGGCGGCGGCAGTGGCGGCACGGTCGCAGTTTTGGGGCGCCGCGGCGCGGGCGAAGCAGTTTACAAAGTCGCTGCTCGTTACCGTGAGCAGACTGGTTATGAGCCGGCGATGATCTCCGGATCATCGCCGGGCGCGAGTGCTTTTGGACATCTGAAAGTTGACAGAGATGGAGTCATTTCATGAAAGCAATCAAGGTTCCTCGTTTGGCGATAATTTGCAGCGCGATGATTTTGCTGCTTAACCTTAACGCGTATGGTCAAGCCAAAGTAACAAAGGAAGGTTTCGGAAAGACGCCTGACGGACAAGACGCAGACATCTACACTTTGACGAATAGCGGCGGAGCTGAAGTCAAGATCACCAACTACGGTGGCATCGTCACGTCGCTCAGAGTCCCGGACCGCAATGGCAAGCTCGATGATATCGTGCTCGGCTTCGACAACCTCGATGCTTATCTGAAAGGCCACCCGTACTTCGGCGCGATTATCGGTCGCTATGGAAATCGCATCGCCAAAGGCCGCTTCACGCTGCACGGTGTCGAATACAAGCTTGCTGTAAACAACGGCGAGAACCATCTCCACGGCGGCACGAAAGGGTTTGATAAAGTTGTCTGGAACGCGAAGCCGCGCAAGGTCGCAAACGGCGCGGCACTCGAGCTGACTTATCTGAATAAAGACGGCGAAGAAGGCTATCCCGGAAATCTTTCCGTCAAAGTCGTCTACACGCTGACGAACGCGAATGAGTTGAAGATTGATTATTCGGCCACCACTGACAAGGACACCGTCGTCAACCTAACGCATCACTCGTATTTCAATCTGGCGGGCCAGGGCAACGGCGACATCCTGAACCATCGATTGTTCGTCAATGCTGCTCGCTTCACGCCTACGGATGCGGGATCGATTCCGACAGGCGAACTTCGCAGCGTGCGCGGGACTCCGTTTGATTTCACGCGCGCCACCACGATCGGCGCGCGCATAAATCAGGACTACGAACAACTGCGGTTAGGCAAAGGCTACGACCACAACTTTGTGCTGAACGGTAAAATCGGCACCCTACGCCGCGTCGCGCGAGTTTCCGAATCAACAAGCGGGCGCGCGATGGAAGTCTGGACCACCGAGCCGGGGATGCAACTCTACAGCGGAAACTTTCTCGACGGCACGCTGACCGGCAAGGACGGTAAAGTCTATCAACAGCGTTACGGCTTTTGTCTCGAGACTCAACATTATCCTGATTCACCTAACAAACCGAAGTTTCCGACTACAGTGCTAAGGAAGGGTGACCGTTATCACACGATCACAATCTATAAATTCTCGGTGCGGGGCGCAAAATAGATTGAGGCTTGAGGGGCTATCATGATGTCCGGAAATTACCAACCAAAACCTGAACACAAATTCACTTTTGGACTCTGGACCCGCTGGATAGAATCGAATTAGCAAAGAAGATATTGCCGTATGAACGGCTGGATCAACTGACCGTGGACATTCTGCTGGGCGTCAGATAGCTCGTTGTTAAGTAACGCCTCGTGTCAGAACCCGGAGCGGTAGCGACCGGATCATCCGCACAACTTGGCAACGAAGTCGGTACCATCCGCGTAAGCGGATGGGTTAAGGATTTACCGGCCCCTGGCTAGAGCCCGCACAAAGGCGACAAAATGTAACTTCGAAATGAGGTACGTTTATGATCCGGTCGCTACCGCTCTCGGTTCCGACACGTGAGGTTGCGTCTCTTTCTCAGCGATCAGTCAACTCAATCCAACTCGCTGACCGCTGAAGGCGAATTACGTAAGCGTCGCGCTCTTTCGCCAGAGACGATCGCGGATGGTAAGTTCCAACGCTGGTAAGCTTGGCAGGCTGCTCGATATGTAAGCGTGCCTCCTGAGTGTCCGCCGTTTGCGGAGAAAGACCGATACGAATCTGGTTTGAGCGCGCATTGACCTCGACGCTCTCAAACGATCCGGCATCGAGCGTCAGCCACAGGCCACGCGGAGCAATGTAAACGCGCATGCGGATAGAATCGAGCGGCTTGACCTTGACCCAAGCGCCATCGACCTTCACGTTGCCACCGAACGCCAGCCAACCAAATTCTGGATGATTGACGATATAGGTTGCAGTATTGAAAGCGTGGCCGAAGAAGTTCGGGCCGTAATCGCCGGAGTAGCCATCCCACTTGAGCGTTGACGGAAACGAATGAAAAGCTACCGACCCAAAGCCTTCGCGGTCGATGTTCGTCAGCGCGCCCATCGTACCGCCATAACCGACGCGCAAGAGATAGTCATTGTCCGGATGTTCCCGATAGTACGCCAGCATGGGAATGGCATTCAGCCCCGAGCCATAGTGATGCAATTGCCTTTCGTATCGACGCAACTTGCCGCCGTAGATGAAATCCCAATAGCGCCGCGCATTGCCGTTGTAACCCCAGTGCGGCACTGTCGGCATGTAGCCGATAATGGAGTCGAGCGACACTTCCGCTTTGTCGTTGTACCCGAAATAATCGCACCACGCATAGACCTCTTCCTGCCCCGTTGAGTCCCAGGCCATCTCGCTGCCGAAGGGATATGCTTCATTCTTCCAGCGATCAGCGCGTTCTTTCATCAGCTTCTCGATCTCATTTGCCTTCTCGGTCCAGCCTTCGCGTTTTAGATCAGTCAGCAGGGCGAGAAAGATGTCGCCTTCCATCAATCCCAACTCGACGTAGCCTACGCGACGGCGGCCATTCGGCGCGCGGCTGAAAGTGAACTTTGTCGTCTGATAGGCCTGTTCGAGATACCAGTCCCACGGGTGGTTGGTCACCAGACCAGAGTGATTGCGCACGACGCGATACATCGACCAATAGGCGGCGACCACATGCGGATAGTTGTAACCGCGGCCAATTGATTCTGCTTCGCTCTTCTTCCAGCTTGACCAGGTGGTCCAATTGAGTGACGGATCGTACTGAAATCCCGGCACGTCCGGCGGCGAGTAGTAAAAGAGACTCTTGCGCACGCCATATTTGTTTGGGCCATCGCTGTACTGCAAGCCGCCCCAGAGGACCTTGTCGATAAACTGCTCGTACTTGGCGATCTCCTCCTTGTTGGGTTGGCCGAACTCTTTCATGGCTGCTGCCAGCCAGGAGCCGGAGCCGCCTTCGTCACCGAGGCCAGCGATCCAGGCACGACTCTCCTGCGTGACCGGCTTGTCAGCTTCGCGATCGTAGCTGATAACCGATGGCGCACGATGAAAAGGATCGTTCGGATCGTTGAACCACTGTTTCGTAAAAAGGAAGTGACCAAGGTCGGCGACAGCCTGGGCCTCTGGCTTGATTACGTAATAGCTGATCGACTGTTTCGAGTTGTCGTCATAGGTAATCGTCAGTCGCGCTCGACCCCAATTCTTGCCACGCAGCGTGTAAGTCTTCCAACCGCCTGGAGTTGATTTGTCTTCATGAATCGCAATCGCGTCCTGCGGCTCGACCGTAAGATCGTGCACCTTACCCGGATAGTTCAAAAAGAGGCGCGCATCCAAATCCATCGGCAGCACGTAACCGGGAATACCGACGGCGACTGGCCGGCGATTAGCCATCAGGGTCTTCTCGATGTTGCGGATTTGATCCGAAAGCAGAAACTTCACACCGTAAGTTCTGGCGCCGCCCGGCGCAATCGTTACGCTGGTCGGCTGGTTCCACTGCTCGGCATTCTTCCATTCGTCTTCAGCGTAAGCCTGAGTATGGACCATCCAGGCAAACGCGCCTTCGAATGTTTGATTGGGCCTGGTCGGCTCATTGAGAAGCTGATACGCCTCGAACGGCGTTTGGCCTTCCGGCACGACGACCAGTGCAGGTCCTAGCCCACTCAACCGCGTCACTTGCAAATACCCGGCGTCCTGACCTATGTATGGATCGAAGAACGAACACCTCTCATGCATTTCCTTGAGATTGCGGCCCGTGATGATGTTGTTGAAGATCATCGGAATTCCGAGCGCGCCAATCTGCACCGGCTCGCTGGTCTTGTTTTTGATGTCGAACCGCAAAACCAAACCGCCATCCGCGACTATCCACGAGCGCCAAATCTGCACGGGAATATCTGCCGGCAGCGTCGCCGCTAGATCGGCTATCGCCATCCTGCGTCCTGAAGCGGGCAGCGACTGAACCGCTTTGCGAGCGTCAGCTGTGTCGTACTTTTGCCATGGACCCGCGTTACCGGTCCGCAAACGTAACGTCAGATCGCCCAGATGGTGATAACCGTTCGCCGCCCGGCGTTCCAGCCGATCAGCGGGAGTGAAATCAAAACCGTCCGCGTTTTTCGGTTGCAGCGCCGCGATCGTCTGCGAGGCTTTAACGAGCTTCACCTTGAAGTCAGGCGTCTCAAACTCAAGATAACCTTGGTCGAGACCGAGTGTCGGCGGAAGTGGCGTCGGACTTGGCTGCTGCGCGTGTATGAGTTGAACTGAGCACAGTTCCAGGGCGAGCAAAGCAATAAAACTAAGCGTCCTTATACGCGACGATTCGCTCGCGATTTTCTTCATCCTCATAATATTAATGGATATCACCGCAGGATGCGCTAAGGCTCACGTAGAGGTCGCGGAGGAAAAACTCTGTGTTCCTCTGCCAACACCTCTGTGTCCTCTGCGGTTAAGATCGTTGATGCACTCGCTACAGCTTCCGGCACTTTGACGTCAGCGCTCTGCATCAGCCCGGATCAAACGAACGCCATACACGGCAGCAATCTCGTTATTCCCCGTCGCCTGGAATCGCACCGTAACTTTCTTCTTGTCCTTCACGACAGCGGCGGGGATTCTGTATTCCACATCGAAGAAGCTGCCGGTTGCGCTACCTGGCGGGCTGCGTTCGATCGATTGCTCCCCGATGTGTTGTCCATCCGCGAGAATTTCAAAGATGCGCTTCCCGCGCTCTTCGCTAAAGTAAGTAGCTATCAACGCGAGTGAGTGATCGGACTCAACCGGCAGATCGAACGAAAACCATTTCCTTCCCCGACGACCGGGCCGGCCCGCGGCCCGATCCAAGGTTGACCCTTCGCCTTGCTGATTGAACTCCTTCTCCTTTTGCGCGTCGCCCGGCTGCAAAAAACTGACCGTGGCGGCCTCGAGTTTGCGCTGCCTTATGCGTTCGTCTGCAACCTCCGCCAGCTTCTTTTTCCACGTGTCCGAGGTGTAGAGGTCCCAGTAGATTTCGTAACTGCGTCGATGCAATCGATAGAAAGGAACGAGATCGATCTCTCGCATCTGATCGTCCGGGTCGCGTCCCGCAGTATGAAAGTTGCCGGGCTTGCCCGATACTGTTTTCAACCACCCCGCCACTGCCCCGTCGGCAACTAACGAAGGAATCGTTACCACCGGTCCACCTCCGCGCCGCTCGCGTTCCGGGCCCAAATCGCCAGCCAGCACCAGTGGCCCCCACATCAGCGCCACGCGGTTCGGATTGTCGGGCGTCGGCTCTACGCGAAGTGTCTTCGGCAGAATCAAAGCCACCGTATCTCCATTCTTCCAGCTCCGCTTCAACTCGACGTACGAACCAGGCTTTAACAGGTCTTTCACCACCGTTCCGTTAACTTTGACCGAGAATTCTGTCCCCGCCCATGAAGGCCGGCGCAGCGCCAACGTGAATTGCTTTGGCTTCTGGAGTGTTAGCTTTAGTGTCGCCGCATCACCTTCCGGAAAACTTGTTTCCATCGTGATTCCAACGCCTGCCGATTGCCAATTAGCAGTGGAAGGCGCGTACAGATTCACCCAAAGACGGTCGCCCGATTCGTAGTAAATCCCGTCGCCATGAAGGCCGTGGCTCTCCATTCCGCTGCCGACGCAGCAGGTGAAGCTGCGCATCATCTCCTGATATTCGTGTTGGACGCCGCGACCCACCGGCACCATGTAACAGGTACGTCCATCTTCGGGATCAATCGAGCCCAGTACGTGATTGAACAACGCTCGTTCTTCAAACTCGGCGTATTTCATCTCCGGATGGATGGCGAAAAGACGCCGCGTCATCTTCAGCATGTTGTAGACGTTGCAGCTCTCGTCGGTTCGACCTTCAACGCGATCGCCAAGCTTGTCCGGTGGGCCAAAGTATTCATCTCTGCCGTGGCCGCCGGTCGCGTAACTGTGATGCAGAGCCACCGCGTCCCAGAAGAATTCTGATGCTGCACCATCCTTCTTGTCGCCCGTGTAGATGTAGCGCTCCAGATAACCCAGAAGCTTCGGCGCTTGCGTGTTGCCATGCAGGCCAGCAAGGATATCTTCGCGTCGGGCCAGGGGATCGAGCATGGCGTGATGATCGAAATGATGTGAAAGATCGAGCCAGGGTTTGTCGCCCGTGTCGGCATAGAGATCGGCGAGCACTTCATTCATGCCGCCGAACTCCGTGTTGAGCATCTTCTGAGTCTGCGCTTCGTCGAGCTTCAGCAGAATGCTTTCCGCCCAGGCCGCAAACTTTGTCTCGACTTCGAGCGCGGTGCGATTACCGGTGTAGCGATAAGCATCGTGCAGTCCGGCAAAAGTTTTATGCAGCGTGTACCAGGGCGACCACATGCCGTTGAGATCGAAAGAACCCGAGCGAATATTCCCCTTGGCTACTTCGGCGAACTTCTCCCTGCCACCCTCGATCGCGCCCAGATAGCCGTCGCCATTCTTGTCCTGCACTTCCTTCATCTCTTTGACGAGATAGTCCGCGCGCTCTTTGAATCGCGCATCGCCGGTCGCCGCGTACATCAGTGAGACCGCGGAGAGATAATGTCCCGCGATATGCCCAGTGAGATTTCGACCATCTCCATCCCAGCCACCGTAGCCCGGCGCCTTCGCTTCGAGCCCGGCGCGTTTGCGGTAATAAGCGATCATGCGATCGGGTTCGAGCTTAAGTAGATAATCGATGTCCAGATCCTGCGCATGCTTCAGCGGTCCACCGGTTAGCCGAACTGCGGATAGAGGCAGAGGACGAGCCACCTCCGGAATCGCGCTTTTGATTTGTTGCGCGCGCGCAGAACCAAACAGACAAAACAGGCCGAAAACAGCGAATGAGGACAATGGCATACATCTTCTAATACTCATCGTTTTAGCACTCATCAATGGGACTCCGCGGAAGAATGGCGCTTGCACTTATGGTCGCGGAGGACACCTTGAAATTCTTGGCTAGGCTGTCAACCGAAACTTCGCCGTGGCGCAAGAGTTCCTGCAGAATCTGTTCCCAGCGGTGTGATGCCGCAGAAATGTCATTAATCATGTTGGCTTTTGGCTTTCGTACCGCAACGACCAACAAAATGCGGTAATTTGTTTTCATTTAGGAATTGACCTCGGTTTGCGAAAGTCTATCATGTACGTGGGAATGGCTCAGCACAAAGAGTCAATCGAGATCGCCACCGCAGATCGGCGGACCGCTGCAGGTTGCAATCGGGCTGAAGAAAGTCGAAGACGAACAAAAGAGTGTTGAGTTTCCAAATTGGTTCGAGAAGGCCGTTTGGAAACAAGAGTGAGACAGCAGCAAGAAGCGTAATTCCTGTTGCGGCGAGGCCTTGCCCAAAAAGTGGTGTGGCCGGAAGAGACAACCTAATACTGGGAGCGCGGGCGCCCTCGCCCGCACAGCGTGCGCAGCACGCTCCGTGTCAACCTTCTTGACGATGTAGCTGTTTCGCGCTTCGCGCTCATCGCG
>DATGVD010000127.1:0-3777 GCA_035300785.1 Pyrinomonadaceae bacterium
AAGGTGAACGCATCGTGCAGTCGCTAATCGATCGATATCTGACGCCGGTCGGTGCCGGCGACAAAACACCGCCAGGCGTCCTGCGGCATGGGTCGAGCACGCGACCAAGCGACGTCGCCCTGGTATATGGCAATTATTATTTGCTCGAAGATCTTCTGTGGCTCGATGACCATGGAAAGAAGTGAGTCGTTTTCACTTTGCTCCCTCTCCCTTTGGGAGAGGGTTGGCATACTTCGCGAATCAAAAATGTTGAATCCGGCTGCAATTTACGCCACGCATTCGGAAGACTTATCTCCCTTCTCCCTTTGGGAGAAGGGTCGGGGATGAGGGCTTAGGACGTGGATCGAACATTTGAATTTTTACGAGGGATGATTTCGCTCGTTGAGCGAAATCATCCCTCGTAAGGTCATAGGTAAGAAAAGGCTTCCAGCGTCAAGCCCTCACCCAACCCTCTCCCAGAGGGAGAGGGCAATGAGAAAAGAGAAAACGTTATCGGAACAGTTGGAGGCTTTCCGCTGGTCACCAAGGATGATCACGAAACCGTGGCGCGCGCCGCTTTCGTTTACGATGCGCTCTATGCGAGCATCAAGACTCTAGGTGCTCGGATCTTTTTCTGAGAGCGCAAACAATCGGCGACTAGAGCTGCAATTACGCTTTCCTTCTAGCCAGAACGCTTGAGATGTCAGACTGTGCCGTGAGCTTTCAGATCAAGCTGACTCGCGACTCTAGTTTCTGGTAGTGTCTCAATTTTCCTAATTTTGGGAAATCAGCATGCGGAAAACGATCCACGAAACCACACGAAGGGGCTTTGTTCGTGCGTTTTGGTGTGATTTCGTGGATCGCTCTTGCGTGATCCCCGAAACACACGAAACGAAACTAAGACACTACTACTTTCTAAGAGAGCCACAGGTCAATATCCCGTCCAGTTTGCACGGCGTCTAGCTTTTCACGCCGGCGTAGTTCTAGTACCATGGTGACGGCCCGCCAGCTGGCTCTTCGGTTTTGCCCGGAGAGATTCAATCCGTCATGCACAGTCATTCTCGCTCAATCTCAGTTTCCATCCTGCTTGCGAGCCTGCTGCTGTCGCCGCTCACTGTCGCGCCGTCAATCAATGCACAAGAGTTGCGCGCGCCGGCCGCGAAGGAGGAGAAGACCAGACGCACATGGCCTTTGCCGCCGAGTTCGACGTTTCGGGAAGCCGCCGGCGAACCTGCCCAACTCATAAATGAACCACTGATGCGCATCGCGCTCTCGACGGACGTGGGCGCGGCGACGATTTCAACCGCCGGCCATCTGTTGAAAGCGTCGGAGCTGGACATGACGCCGCAACCGCTGGAGACGACGCGCCTGCGAGTCGAATCGCGCCTGCTTTCGCCGGCTCGGCAGGTTAGCGAGCAAACCTATGATATTGAGATTGCCCGATCGCTGTCGCGCGAAGAGGCAGAGCGAATGGTGGCGACAATTCATGAATTGACCGGTGAGAGAGCGCGGGCCATCGCCGAAGCCGACAAGTGGCGCGTGATCGTCCCAAAGGAATCGCTCGAAGATTCGGAGACCGCCAAAGCCAAACTTGAAGAAGCAGGCTTTGAAGTGCGCGCCGCCGGGGGCGACGCGGGACCAGCTCAAACTCCTGCGACCACAAGCCAGGCGCGGGCAACGCCCGGGGCGGCGCCGTTGAAAACAGCGGCCAACACCATCCGGCTTACGTCGCGTCCCAGCGTTCCGACCCGCGAACTAATCGCTTTTGCTCGTGGCTCGGCGCCTTTGTTTCGCTCCAGCGCGCCGTTAATTTTTGCTTCCGGCGACGAGGTCAATTCGCCAATTCGCTTCAATGACAAACCCTATCGCGGCCGCATTGAAGTGTTCGCGACTCCGCGCGGCGCGCTCACGGTCGTGAACGTGATCGGCTTGGAAGACTATGTGCGGGGCGTGATTCCGAACGAACTTTCGGCCGGCGGTTTTCCGGCCCTCGAAGCTCACAAAGCCCAGGCCATCGCCGCGCGCACTTACGCTTTGAAGAACCGCGGCCAGTTTGCTTCTGAAGGTTTTGATTTGCTGCCCACCACGCGGTCTCAGGTTTACCGTGGTCTGTCGAGCGAGAATTCTCTGTCGTCGCGCGCCGTCGATGAGACGCGCGGCATGATCGCGACTTATCAGGGTGAGCCAATCAATGCGCTTTACACTTCGACCTGTGGCGGACGCACTGAAGATGCCGAGAATATTTTTCCCAACGCGGTCCCCTACCTGCGCGGCCGCGAATGCGCCGCGGAAGGTAAGGCCGCGTTTGCGCCATTCATGATCAAGAGCTCGCGCGAACTTTTCGAGATCAAAGACGAGAAGGATTTAGCGTTCGCGCGTGACGTGGCCCTGCTGGCCGTGAACGGTTTTGTTTTGCCGGTCGACAAAGTTTCCAGTTCGTGGCTGTCAGCACGCGTCTCCGAAACCGAAGCACGCGGATGGCTGAATGCCGCCGCCCTGCTCTCGCGCAAGGTTTCGTATCAGTGGCTTGACGACGCAACCAGGGCGCCTGCATTCAGCACGGCGCTGGTCATGGCGGTTTTTGGCGACAACCGCGCGGATACACTATTGAATAACGCCGACGTGGATTACCTGCTTTCGTTTCACGACGGCGAACAGGTCCCCAAAGCCGATCGGGCCAACGTGGCGATGCTGCTACGCGACGGGCATCTATCGCTTTTTCCCGATGCGACACTGCGGCCCAAGGAAACAATGTCGCGAGCGAGCGCGCTACACGCCATCGCGCACTTGCTGGAAGCACGCGGAATACTGAGCCTGCAGAAAGGGACGGCGCGACCCGCCACTGGCGGCGTGATGATTCTGCGTTCGAACAAGGGCAAGGACCAGCCGCTGGTCGTCGGCCACGACGCTTTTCTGTTCCGCGAGTTTGGCGAGAATCTCTATCAAATGAAATCGCTCGCCCTGGTCGGCGGCGAGGGCGTGGCATTCCACGTCAACAGCGCCAAAGGTGAAGTTGATTATCTCGAAGTTCGGCCGGGGCCTAACGGCGCCTCCGCTGAGCGCTTTTCGCCGTTCACGAACTGGACCGCGGAGCTCTCGCTCGGCGAAGTGCAAGCGCGCCTGGGACGATCAGTGCGCGGCATCGGCGCGATTACTGACCTGCGCGTGGCGGGGCGCGGATCTTCACGACGCGTGATCGATCTCGAAGTCGTCGGCACCCAGGGCACGGCGCACGTTCGCGGTGGACGAATTCGTTCGGCGCTGGGTTTGCGCGAACAGCTCTTCGTTTTCGATCGCGTCTACGGCGCCGGCAATCGCGTCGCGGGATTCGTCTTCACCGGACGCGGCTGGGGCCACGGCGTAGGCATGTGCCAGGTCGGCGCCTACGGTTTGGCCAGGCAGGGCTTCAGCTCTGAACAGATTTTGAAGGCTTACTACACCGGGATCGAAGTCACTAAGATGTATTAGGGTATGTCAGAACCAAGCAAACCCAAAACAGCCACTACTAACTTGGTTCGATCATCACCGCGCGCTTCCCGTAATCGATCGTGAGACGACAATCTCTTAGCATGTGGCCTCCGAGAATTGCCTCGTTAACATGTTTACTGGCCGCAACCGCTACTCTAACCCTAGTGCCAAACCAATCAAGCTCGACCGAATAAGCATCCGCCAAGAACACTTCTCCGGTCACCGATTGAAATTCTTCAGGACCTTCGAATCTCAGATCGAGTCGGTTGGCAATCTGACTTGGAATGATCAAGCTCCCGTTGAAGCCTGTATCCACCAGTAGCTCTAGAC
>DATGVD010000128.1:0-6218 GCA_035300785.1 Pyrinomonadaceae bacterium
GAACACTGCGGGTGTGACGCTTTCGAATCGGCAAGCGATGATCGATGGCTTGAACAACTCGACGCTGACTCGCGCCGCAGTGCTGAGACAGATTGTCGAGAGCACAGAAGTCTCGACCAAGTTCAACCACGAGGCCTACGCAGTGATGGAGTACTTCGGTTACCTGCGGCGCCAGCCGGATGCATTTTATCTGGACTGGATCAGAGTGTTGGATTCAACCAATGATCCGCGCGGGATGGTCACGGGCTTTGTGAATTCACAAGAGTATCGGCAGCGCTTCGGGCCGTAGTGAGGCCAGGGACCGACCGACGCGCGCCAGGCAACTCGTTGGCCATCTTCGAGCCCGGGCCGGTCTGTTTGGATCACAGAGGAGGTAGAGTCATGTCTCCGTCACAGTGCTTATTCGTTTCACGTTTCGCTATCGCCACACTACTGCTGCTAACTAGAGCCGGTGGTATCGCCTGGCATGATTTGAGGCACACATTCGCCACGCGCTTGCGCGGCGAGAGGGTACATGAACTCGACATCATGCAGTTACTAGGGCACTCGTCACTTGGAGTAACGGCTGGTTATGCTCATGGTACGCCGACCGTGATCCAAAGTGCGGTCGACAAACTCGCTGAACCCAGAGGCGAGGTTGTCGAATTCGCGCGAAGGGCGGGTTAAGATGTCGTCATCTTAGCGTCATCCTTGTCCCAAGAACCCTGACGTTAATGACATGACGAAACTGGAAACCGATCGCAAATGTTTGTAACAGTGAGATTAGGAATGGTGCCGAGGGTGGGAGTCGAACCCACACGACCTTACGGTCAACGGATTTTAAGTCCGTAGCGTCTGCCATTTCGCCACCCCGGCGTTGCGACAAAAGATAGCATAAAGAAGTGGGCAGTGAGCAGTGAGCGGTGGGCAGCAACCACAAAGCAGAAGTCAGTAGGCACAGGCAAAATCCCTCATTTAAGCTCACTCTCGTAACGACTCACAAAAGCTCATTTCTTTTGAGCCGAGAGCAGGGTGTAGAATGCCGTTGTCTTCTCGAGAAATCTGCCGATGACCAAACATTGATGACCGAAGAGCAGGAAGTTTTCATCAAACATCTTCGCGGACAGGGCCTTAAGCGAACCGCGCAGCGTGACCTGATCCTGGAAGTATTTCTGGGCACCGAAGGACACGTAACCGGCGAAGATCTCTATCGCCTGGTGCGCAAACAGGATGCGAGCGTCGGGCAGACCACCGTTTATCGCACGCTGAAGCTCTTGACTGATTCGGGCTTGGCCCGCGAAGCGCGATTCGGCGATGGCCGCGCCCATTACGAGCATAATTACAAGCACGAGCATCACGATCACATGATCTGCTCGGCTTGCGGAAAGGTCATCGAGTTCTACTCGCCTGAGTTGGAAGCTATTCAGGACAAGATGGCCGCCAAGCACCGATTTGAGCTTACTTCGCATCTATTGCGAATGATCGGCGTTTGTTCGGCGTGCCGCCGGCAACAGGAGCGCAAGATAAACCGCAAGGGCCTGCGCGAGAAAAAGCACATCAAGCGACCAGCGTTGCGCGCCCCGGCGCGAGGGCCGCAGCAATAGGAGATAAGTAAATGAAAACCAAAGAAAAGAAAGCAACTGATCTGCGAAAAGAATTCAGCGATTTACCCCTCGATCGAAAGTTCGCTACGTTGGCCGATCTGGAAGTGATCACGGCGACTGAAGCGATTGATAAGTTCGCCGATCTTTCGATCTCATTTGGTAAGAAGCTATTCGAGAGCATCTTTCCCGATTGCGAGTCGGCGGATCAGCAAAACCCGAAGAGTGCGACAGAATAGTTCGAAACATTATGACTTCATCAACTGAGTCGTCGCAGGGTTCGTCTCGTTACCTGGCCCTCGCCCTGGTATTGTTCGTCCCATTCATTCTGCTTGGCTGTCCGGGCGGCGGAAATAAATCTGCAGACGCGACTTCGACGAACTCTGCTTCTTCGCCGGCCAGGACCACTTCCGATTTTGATGGCGAGCGCGCGTTCGAGCACGTGCGCAAGCAGATCGAGTTCGGTTCCCGAACAGCCGGTTCGGCTGAACTGGAGAAGACGCGCAATTGGATCGTCGATCAGTTGCGATCGTATGGATTGAATGTGACCACGGATCACTTTCAAGCGACGACGCCCGTTGGCGAGCGAAAGATGGCGAACGTAATCGCAGAACTGCCAGGCGAATCGAGCGACATCGTAATCATTTCCAGTCACTACGACACCAAGCTCTTCAAAGAATTCAAATTTGTCGGTGCGAACGACGCCGGCTCGTCAACAGGGGCGCTGATGGAAATCGCGCGGGTGTTGGCGGCAAAGAAACAGAAACCGCGAGTCACCTACCGGTTCGTTTTCTTTGATGGCGAAGAAGCGTTCTGCTTCGACTGGGATCAATGCCATAATCCAAATCCGGCTGATCCAAAAAGCCCGCTCCCCGATCACACCTACGGCAGCCGGCATTACGTTGCGCAGCTGATCGATAAGAGCGAATTGAAACGGGTGCGCGCGATGATCCTGCTCGACATGATTGGGTACAAGAATCTGCGCCTCGGCCGCGACGATCTGAGCACGACATGGTTGCAGGACATTGTCTGGCAGACCGCTAAACAGATTGGCTACGGTTCGCAATTCGTCGATGCGCGAGAAGGTGTCGGCGACGACGATCATGGGCCGTTCCTGCGCGCCGGCGTGGACTCGCTGGACATTATTCAGTTGAGCACGTACGGAGTAAGTGATTCCGAGTACTGGCACACCAAGGAAGACACGCTGGATAAAATCTCTTCTAAGAGTTTGAAGGTCGTCGGCGACGCAGTCATCGGGAGCTTGCCGAAGATCGAAGAGCGGCTGGTGAGCAAACCCAAATAGCGCCGCGGTTTTGCCGCTTGATGTGCGGAAGATCTCCGGCCTTCCGGCACGATGCAAATCTATTCCTCTCGCTTTGACGAGGCGGGAGCCTCGTCAAAGCGAGACTCCTTTTTTGATTTCGAAATCGGAAAGGCAGAGCCTTTCCGCACATCAGGCGGCAGAGCCGCGACGCTAATTACGCCATCATCCGCAGCTTCTCTTCGACTGCGGCGCCTACTTCGCTACAGCGGGCCGCCTTCGCTTCTCCGATCAAGTCGTAGGTCAGGGTCTTACCTTCGCTGAGGAGCGCCGCCACCGCCGCTTCCACTTGCTGCGCGGCCCGGTGCAAACGCGAATCTTCATGTCGCGTGCCCAGCCAGTCCAACATCATCTGCACCGCCAGAATTGCCGCCAGCGGATTCGCCTTGTCCTTGCCGGCATGCTTTGGCGCACTGCCGTGAATCGGCTCAAACATCGCGTGTTCATCACCGATGTTGCCGCCAACCGCCAGTCCCAGTCCACCCGCCGTGGTCGCTCCGTTGTCGCTGATGATGTCCCCGACAAGATTCGGACCAACGACCACGTCGTACCATTCAGGATTGCGAATCTGCCATTGACAGAAGGCATCTACGTAAGCGTAATCGAGCTCTAGATCGGGGAATTCGCGCGCCCCGACCTCGCGGAACACTTCGCGGAAGAAACGGTGGGCGCCGATGATGTTTGACTTGTCCACGCACGTCACTTTGTGTTGCTTGCCGCGGCGTCGCGCCAGATTGAAAGCGTAACGTACGACGCGTTCAGTCGCGGTGCGCGTGATTCGGATCGGCGTGACCTGACCATCGGGAATCGAATTGGTCTCGCCGGTGTAAGCATCTTCCGTGTTTTCGCGAATGACGACATAGTCGACTTTGTCCGCGTCCCAAACCTGTTTTAAAAGCCCGTGAATCTTGTGCTTGACTCCCGAATACAGTTTCACCGGACGGACATTGGCGTACAGACCGAGCTTCTGGCGGTTAAGAATCACCTGTGCGAATCCGGCCAACTGTGGTTCAGGATAGGGCTTGCCTGGCTTGGTGAAAACCGTCTTGCCGCTCACCTCATGGCCAACTGCGCCCAGCAAAATCGCGTCAGCCTGCTCACACTTTTCAAAGGAACCCACGGGCCATTCGCTCTCATGCTCGACGTAGTAATGACCGCCGCACGGAATTTCTTCGACCTGAAAATCAATTTGAAATAACCGGCCTGCGGTGCTCAAGACTTTAAGGGCGCACGACAAGACCTCGGGCCCGATTCCATCACCCGGAAGGGCTACGATCTTATAGGACTGCTTCGACATAGTTGTTCCTGTTAGAAGAAGGTTGACTATAAGCGAGCTGGCGAGAGATCGACAAGAACAGGGCACTACGTCATGTCCTTGGTACAGAACCGGGAGCTGTAGCGTCCGGGATAAAAACTCTACGCGGCCGCAATTAAGATCGCTGGCTAACCAAAAGGAAGATTTGCTAACACGAGCTTTCCAATCGCGACGATGAGTTGAGTCTTTATCCCGGTCGCTACCGCTCCCGGTTCTGTACCGATCCTTCCTTTACGTTTCTTCCTCTGTGTCCTCTGTGGTAATAATCATCGTCGATGCTCACCGCTGAAATCATCGCCATCGGCTCTGAACTCCTCGCCCCTGATCGCACCGACACCAACAGTCTCTGGCTCACCGAACAACTCAATCGCATCGGGATCGACGTCAAGCTCAAGACAATCGTCGGTGATGACGACGCGCGGCTGGAAGAATTGATCAAAGACGCAGTCAAGCGTTCGCGCGTGGTGATTACCACCGGTGGACTCGGCCCGACTGAGGACGACATCACGCGCAAAGTGGTGGCGCGGGCACTCGGGCGACGTTTGGCGCTTGACGAAAAGGTGCTCGCCGAAATTCGCGAACGCTTTCAGAGTTTCGGCATGACGATGCCTGAGCGAAATTCGCGCCAGGCTATGGTGATCGATGGCGCGGAAGTCTTGCTGAATCCGAATGGTTCGGCTCCGGGTCTTTATCTCGAACAGGCGGAGTGCTCGGTGGCGCTGTTGCCGGGCCCGCCGCGCGAAAACCAGCCGATGTACCAGAATCACGTGCAGGCGCGCTTCGAAAAACTCGCGGGCGACATTCATTTTGCGCGCCGCGTAATGCGCGTCTCGGGTATGGGTGAATCGGCGGTGGATGAAAGGATCGCCCCCATTTATTCGCAGTACGAAAACCCTCTGACGACGATTCTATTCAACAGCAGCGAAATCGAAATCCATCTGCGCGCGCACGGCCGCACAGAAGACGAAGCTGAGGCGTTGCTCGACGACTTGTCATTGAAGATTGAAAAGCAACTCGGCAACTCGGTGTTTTCCTTTCGCGGCGAGACGATGGAAGAAGTTGTCGGACGGCGGCTGGCGATTACCGGATTCACGCTCGCCGTGGCCGAAAGCTGCACGGGCGGCTTGATCGCTCAGCGGCTGACGAGCGTGCCCGGCTCGTCCGCTTATTTCACCGAAGGCCTGGTTACTTATTCGAATGAATCAAAGACGCGCTTGCTGGGGGTCGACAAGAAGCTCATCAAAGAACACGGCGCCGTGAGCAAAGAAGTCGCGCGCGACATGGCGCGCGGCGTACGTCATCGCGCCAGGACTGATTTTGGATTGGCTGTGACCGGAATCGCCGGGCCCGATGGCGGCACGGAAGAAAAACCTGTCGGTCTGGTTTACATAGCGCTCGCCGACGACGCGCACACTGAGCACAAGCGCCTGAAACTTCCCGGCGATCGCGAATTGATTCGCTGGCGCGCGTCACAAGCGGCGCTGGATATGTTAAGAAAACGGCTGATTTGACCGCAGTCCCCGGACTGGCGAAGTAACCGGGATTTTTCTTGACGCTCCTACCCGTAAGGTATAGCCTACCGACACGTTTCACATCAGTGGGTTAAGCGACCAAGAGCGCGGCCTCCCAGATTTCCTTTGGCCCTCCGACTTGGTCTCACGAATCACCGCTACCGATGAGTTCATGGCATCGCCAGATGCCGGAAAACGGAGTGTCTATCATGTTTAAGAGCAAAAAAAGAAGATTGATAATCGTCGCGATCGCTATGGCTGTGATTACGCTGGCCTCGATTGCCGCGAGCCAGGTAAATCGATTGCCGCAAGTTGAGAAGGTGCCGACAACGAAAGAGCCAGCCGGGCCAAATCCCAGCCGGATCAACGAATCGCGGCAGCGTCCGGTGCCGCCAATCGTAGCGCCAAATAGAGATCCGCGTACCAGTGTGCTGGAGTTTGTAGCTTTTGCCGGCATGTCAGGCACGGGCCAGCGTGAAGAGATACGCACA
>DATGVD010000129.1:0-4094 GCA_035300785.1 Pyrinomonadaceae bacterium
TTAACGATTGCGAGTGTCTGCGGGTCGAGAGTGATCGCGTTGATGACCGAGCCGTTGTCCACCTCATACCGACCCGCTTCAAGGCAGAGACGCCGTCTGAGCCACGGCCGAAAGCGAAGCGGTAAGGACAATCAGCAGTGCTAAGATGAGCTTCATCAGATTCATCCGAAACGAAATCAAATAGCCGAACCGGTACCAGCAATCGGCCGAGCCCCGCCGGAAATCTCACTTGCGCGCGGGCATCGCTTCCATTCGGCGATTTACCTCATCCCAATTCACGTTCTGCATGAATGCATCAACGTACTTAGCAGCGGCAGCGCCGTAGTCCATGTGATACGCATGCTCGTACATGTCCAGGACCAGCAGCGGATAGCCAAGCGTCGCACCGTGCGTGTGATCCCAGGCCCAGTAGTTGTGAACTTCGCCGGTGTGCAAATTGCGAGCAAGAATCACCCAGCCCGATCCGCCGCCGAGCGCGTTTCCTGTCCTCTTGAACTCCGCCTCCCACTGTTCGTAGCTGCCGAACCATTCCTTGATCAGATCAACCACCTTGCCGCTGGCCTTGCCATCGCCGCCAAGATTCGCAAAATAGTGATCGTGCAGCACGACTGATCCGGTGCGCACCAGTTCTTCGCGCTTGAGATCGCCGTAAATGTATGGTGGCAGATCCTTGTCACCAAGCATCGCGCCGAGTCTCTGCTCGACGGCGTTGAGCGCTTTGACCGCACCACCATAGTTATTTTCCCAATGCGACTTGATCAGCTTTTCGGAAATGCCTTTGAGCTTTGTAGGATCGAAAGGCAAAGGCTTCGGCTGATGCTTTCCGGCAAAGGCACGCGCGATCGGAATCGCAGTCGCGGCTTGTTCCTCGGTCGTCGCTTTCACTTCTTCACCTCCCACCAGATTAGTCAGCGCGACTCCGGCCCCGCCGGCAGCCATGATAGTCATCGCTCGTCTTCTCGAAACGGTGTTCATTTTTGTCAATCCTTTCGCAAAAGTTGTTTGTCCAGGCCGCGCCTCAGCCGATGGCCAAAGGCATCAACGCACCGGTTTGTTCTTGATGCTCGCATAGAGCGCATCGTAAACGAAAGCGGCGCGCGCCACGGTTTCGTGATCATCTTTGGTGACCAGCGGAAAGCCTCCGCTGATTAGTTGTAACCCGCGCGCGGCCGGATGATCGTTCGCCTAACTCGCGTATCGTTCTTCCACGGTTGCGGCGAACACGATCGTGCCGATGATACCGATCGCGCCGGCGACAACAAAAGGAGTCTGGGGCGTGATCTTCCACAGCAAGCCGCCGATTGCGGCCGCCGGCGTGATCGAAAGACTGCGAATCAGATAATAGAGCCCGACCGAACGCGCGCGCAGATCGTCCCGAGCAAAGTCGACGATCATCGCCTTGCGCGCCGGTTCGCCGATTTCGCGCAAGCCGCCGATGACGAAGGCCACGACCAGCAGCGCAAAGCTCGTGGCAAACACTACGGCCAACGGAAACAGCGCGAAACTAAGGAAGGTGGCGATCACGAACGGCTTGCGCCCCACGCGATCGGCAATCTTGCCCGCTGGAATGTAAACCAGAATCGAAGTGGTCATCTGAATCGCGATCAGCGTGCCGTAACGCGCCACACTGAAGTGCAAGACGTTGGTTACATAGAGAATGGCAAAGACACCAGTCATGCCTTCACACGTCCTGATGATTAAGTCGGAAATGAGCAGGCGTTTAAGCGCGGTGTGGAACGACTGCCATACGCCGCGCATGTTAATGGCTTCGGCGCGTTTTACCGGGATGTTGATTCCCAGAACCAGCAGCGCCGTTAAGGCTGCCAGCCCGAGCGTGATTATCAAACCGATGTGAACGCCGGATAGGACTCCGCGTGAAGCAATCAAGGCGCCGCCAATGATCGGAGCGATCACGATCGGCACGCGTTTCAAAATTGATTGCAACGTGAAACCCATGGCGCGGCGTTCGCGGGGCAGGGAATCGCCGATGACCGCGAAGATGGCAGGGCTGGCCATGCTGTGCCAGGCCAGCGACAGCGCTAAGCCGACAAAAACCACGGGCCACGAAGGACTGAACAGGTAAACGACGTAACCGACGGAAGCGAGCGCGATGAAGATCAGAAAAGCCCGGCGCCGGCCGTAGCGATCGGAGAGCCAGCCGCCCGGATACTGGTAGACCGCGTCAAAAAAATCTTGCCCGGTCCCGAAGAGACCGACGATCGGCGCGGTCGCGCCGAGAGCTTCCAGATACTTGGGCAGAAACTTTGTCCACAACTCCTCGCCAAAGCCGATCAGCAGAATTGCCGCAGACGCGATGGTGACGTTGCGCTCGAGGCTGAGGAAGTTGGCAACTCTGGCGCGCCGCGATCCTCCGCTACCTGCCTCGTGATTTCGCTCCATGTCGGTATGGGCTACAGATTGCCGAGGGCGGATACCGCGAGCGTGTGAAACTGGCGCCGCGTCGCATTGATGTTAATAAAGGGAAGGGGATGATCGTGCGTGCGATTCGTTAGCAGAACAAATACGCGCTGTCTTTCAGCATCGATCCAGCAACTAGTGCCGGTAAATCCATTGTGACCAAAAGCATCTCGCGACAGGGCCGGACCGGCGGTGGAGTCTTTCGTGGCGGCGAGCTGCCACGCAAACGACCGGGCTTCATTCAATCCTTTCGTCATATTCTGTCTAAACAGGTCGCAGGTTTCTTTCGAAAGCAATTCGGAGCGCGCGGCAATAAACTGATTAGCCAAACGCAAAGTCTCGCTCGCAGTCGAAAACAGTCCCGCATGGCCCGCCGCGCCGCCGAGGAAATAAGCATTGCCGTCGTGAACCTCGCCCCAGATGATTTGCTTGCGCCATGCCCAACTTTTAGACTCCGGCGCAGTTGACGAGAGGTCGCCCTCGCACATCGCCAGCTCATAGGCGTTGCCGGTCTCGCTCGCGGCGATATCCGTCCGCAATTCGCGCGCGGGATTGAAGAATGTGCGCCGCAGTTTAAGCGGATCGATTATGTCGCGTTGCGCAAGTTGATCGAATGGCGCGCCGGTCAGTCTCTGCAGCAAGAAACCAAGCACAATGAAGCCGAGATCGCTGTATGCGACTCGCTTCCCAGTCTTGTATACGAGCTTCTCGTTCGCCATGGCCGCGAGTGCACCCTCCTTATCACCCGCAGTGAGGTAGAGCGGGCGCCACGCCGGCAGTCCGGAAGTATGCGTCAACAACTCGCGCACGGTGATCTGATGTTTGTCGGCGCGATCGAATTCCTGAAGGTATTGGGCCACGGAACTGTCGAGCGTCAACCGGCCCGATTCCACCAGGCGCGCGCAAAGCAAGCCGGTCACGAGCGGCTTTGTGAGCGAAGCGAGATCGTAAATCGTTTCGAGGGTCGCGGCGTGCATTTCGGGTGCGCGCACTGCATCACCGAGGGCGTCGGCGAAGATAGCTTTGCCGTTTTCAGCTACGACGTAAACTGCGGAAGGGAAGTCGCCGGCATCAATCCGGCTACGCAGCATCTGCGAGAGATTCGCTTCAGGATTTCTGGATAGACCGGCAGGCACGGTTGGTATTCCAGCCCCGATCACGAGCTGTGACCATTGCGTTGCTGGCGGACAATGTCGACTAACGCATCGAGTTTGCTATCGGTGTGTGCAACTGAATCTTCAGTACGCTTTTGGGCTTGTGCGAGATCCGCAAGCGCGTGAGTCAAACGCTCATCGGCCTTGCTTCGGGTCTGTCGCTCGCGACGGCCTGCCCTGAGCATCAACTTCAGTATTCGCTCGTCACGATCTAAGCGGTATTCATCCCGATCCAAGCGGTGTTCTGTCAAGGCCAATCTATTCTCAGCTCGGCGGTGCGCCTCAATTAGCTTTTCAACCTCGACAGAATTCTTCGCCGTCTGTTCGACGATGAAATCCATTGCGCCTTGTCTCTCTTCATCCGTCATCGGAGGGTCATGCCTTTTGCGGCAGATGATATCAGCGATTGAAAACACTTGGAAGCCCTTTGTCAAGCAAGCAAGTTGCAACTTCGCTCAAGCATTTTGCAGGAAAGCGCTTACGCCGGAGCTCAGGCTATGCGCGTGAATCTGCTCCAGCGTG
>DATGVD010000130.1:0-4333 GCA_035300785.1 Pyrinomonadaceae bacterium
ACCGGCTGGAAGGCAATCGTCTGGACCTTGTCGATGTTCCTGGCCGCGAACTCAACGATCTGGCCGATGCCGTCGTTGTTGATAGTGTTGACGATCGTGACGACCAAAGTGACTTTGATGCCCACGCTCGCCAGGTTTTCAATCGCGCGGACCTTCACGTCGAACAAATTGCCCACGCCGCGATGCTTGTTCTTTTCTTCGCCGACGCCGTCGAACTGCAAGTACACGCCGTGCTGGCCGGCGGCCTTTGCGGCTTTGCAAAACTCAATGTCTTCCGCGAAGCGAATTCCATTCGTCGCCGCGAGGATGCGATAGAAGCCAATCTTCTTTGCGTAAGCGACTGCCTTCAGATAATCAGGCGAGATCGTCGGTTCGCCGCCCGAAAAAAGAATAATGACCTGGCGGCGCGGTTTGAACGACACGGCGCGGTCCAGAATTGCTTTCGTATCTTCAAACGTCGGCTCGTGCACATAGCCAACCTGGTTCGCATCCATGAAGCACGGGTTGCACATCATGTTGCAGCGGTTAGTTAGATCTACAGTGAGCACAGCGCCGCGGCCGAACTTGATATTCGAAGTTCCGTGTTTGTGGACGTGAGAATCTTCGGCGGCCTTAAAATCGCGGCCAAAAAAGAGCGACTCAATTCGCTCGAGAAACGCCGGATCGGTGGCCATCACGTCGACGAATAGCCCATGCTTCGGGCAGGTCTTCCGCATGACGACCTGTCCGTTCTCTTCCACTATCTGTGCTTTGATTTCGCCCGGGTGCTCATTCATCAAGGATTCGAGCGACGTGGTGCCGTCGATCACCGCGGTCCGCACTTCTTTGACGCAGCGGGGGCAAAGCGAATCCGTCTCTCTGGGAAAGCCAAGCGGCGGCGCCGAGCGTTCGTACGATTTCAGCAGCGGGCCGGGAGCCCACTTCGGACGGATAGCCTCGCCTTCGGGCAGGCGCTTATTAACTGATTGAAACGCCTTCCAGGCAACATCCGACAGCGTCGAAACAATCTTCGAGCTTCTGACTCCCGTCAATTTACTCTTGTCGGACTCGCCTCGGCGAAATTGATCACTAAACAATTAATGCTTCTCCTTGGGTGGCGCTTTACGATATTCAGACGCGCCCAAATCATCGAAAGACCAAGAAATTTAGGCAGAACTTGTCGCCCCCTAGGCGAATGGATCTACTGGGCAACGCCCGTCATGATAGTTTGCCGGGACAGTCAAAGGCAAGACAAAAACTCCTCGACTGGTTGCGAAAAGCGGAAAACCTCAATGTTTTCCCGCGCTTTGGTCAAGTCTGCGTTCGCCATTTGCGGTGAGCGCGTTGTACTATCGGCCCCACGCTTCGAAATATGTCATGAGCTCTACCGCGAAAACAGTTTCTGAACTCGCCGCGCATGTCGGCGGCCACGTGTTCGGCGACAGCAATATCGTTGTCCATCGAGTGGCCGGCCTGGAAACCGCCGCCGAGGGTGAAATCGCCTACGTTGAAGATGAAAAATTCTTCGCAGTAGCTAGCGCGAGCAAGGCTTCGTGCGTGATCGCGCCCGCAGGCGCGGATGTGCAGGCGCTTTGTCGGATTGAAGTGAAAAAGCCAAAGCTCGCCTTCGCTTTGATTGCCGAAATCTTGCATCCTCCGAAGCAGCGCGCCCCGGAAATTCACCCATCGTCGGTCATCGCGCCGAGCGCCAAAGTGAGCGACCGGGTGTTTATAGGCGCGTTTGTCTGTGTCGGCGAGAACTCTTCGGTCGGCGACGGAACGCAAATTCGCGCAGGCGCGAAAATCGGCGACAACGTCCGGGTAGGCAGCGATTGTGTGATTCATCCGAACGTTTTTCTCGAAGACGGTGTGACGATCGGCAATCGCGTGATTCTGCACGCGGGAGTGGTGATCGGCGCAGATGGTTTTGGTTATGTGCGCGATGAACACAGCCATCACAAGTTTCCGCAGATCGGCACGGTCGTAATCGAAGACGACGTTGAGCTGGGTGCTCACACCTGTGTAGATCGCGCGGCGCTGGGACGCACGCGCATCGGGCGCGGCGCTAAGATCGACAACATGGTCCACGTCGGCCACAACTGCGACATCGGCGAACGGGTCGTCATCGCCGCGCAGACGGGCATCAGCGGCAGCGTGACGATCGAAGATGATTGCATCATCGGCGGGCAGGTCGGCTTTGGCGATCACATTCGCGTGCAAAGCGGCGCAGTGATCGGCTCAAAGGCCGGCATTCTTCCCGGCAAAATTGTCCGGCCCGGGGTCTGGTGGGGCATTCCCATTCAACCGCTCGATGAATACAAGCGACTGAACGCGCACGTGAGCCGCTTGCCGCAGGTTCGTGAAGACCTGAAAGAGCTAAAGAAGCGAGTGAAGCAACTGGAAGACGCTGCGGGTCGGAGCAACGAGTAAGCCTTTTGTTTTCAGAGCTTGGCAAAGACTCGAAGTCTACCTAAGATCTTCGAGAAAAAAGTGGTTGACAACTAACGTGAGTTTACGCGAATCTGAGTTCAAGCTTCGTTCTCCCACGAAGTCTTTCCCCTCAGAAAAGTGTCATCATGAAAAAGCCCTCCATCTCTATTCTCATTGCGCTCGTTCTCGTTGCCGTCACCTCCGTTCAAGCGCAAACGCCCGAATCTGATCCCATCCGCCGCCCGCGCGTCGTGGGTGCGTCCAAACCGAAACCTTCTCCGAAGTTCCAGAGCCAGTCCACGCAATCACAGACGCCCGCGCGTCCCGCAGAAACTGGAACAAAGCCTGAAAAGCCTTCTTCTGCGCCGGTTTCGAGCAAGCCGGAAGCGACCGAGTCCCGCTCGTCATCCGCTGTCCAACGCGAGGAATCAAATGCCTCGCGGTCCTTGTCGCCCAATCGCATTCGCTTGCGCCGGACCGAGGCGGAGCGCTTAATGAAGGTCCGTCCCTTGCCTACGGCGATGACTTTGCCTTCGCTTGACTATGTCACGCTGGCGGCGTTGCTGCCCGAGACTTCGCAAATTCATATGATCAAATTAGCGAAGCAAAGCTTTCTGACGAAGGGCACTGAGCTTTCGTTGACGACCTCGCAGGGATTGCCGATCCAGCTCCGCGTTGTGCGCGCGAACGGCGTAAACACGGCAGTTACTATCTTCGACAACCGAAATCGATCGCTGATTCCGCTGGTCGTCGAGTTTCCGATCGAACGGCGCGGCGTCTTTCGCGAGATGGCCTATTACACTTCGGCGCACCCGGCTATTTTGTCTCCCGATGTAGTCAAAGCGGGCCAGACTTACGTTTCCGCGATGGTTGACCTGGCGGCCAAACGCTTGCGCGAACGCAGCTCGCCGGTGGCACAGAACATCGTCGACGTTGCCAAGCGGCTGTGCGTCGTCGAACACGTCGATCACGATCGCTTTCGCAACGAAAACCGCATCGCGTTGTTTGAAGAGATCTATTCGCTTTACGCGCTGAATGAACTCGACACTTACCGCTATTCAGTCAGCTCTGCCGGCGCAGGGGGCATGGTGCAGATGATTCCATGGACGTACGCGCTGATGCGTCAGCGTCATCCGGGCGTCGGTTTGAATCCCGATTTCGTTTTCGGCATGCGCAATCACGGAAACGCTTTGGAAGCGATGCTGCTTTACATGCAGGACACGTGGAACGATTTGGTGGCCAACGACGACGTTCAGTTTGCATTGAGCGCAAAGCAAGCCACGACGAATGAATTGATGGCCGCTGCTTATAATTCGAACGCCGCGAAGTTACCGGGATATATTCGCCGCGGAGGAGCATCGTGGCGCACCTTGATTCCCCGCGAGACTCAGACTTACCTGCAGATCCTGCAATCGTACGACAGCCTGATGAAGGCTAAAGAGAATCACTCTCGCGCCCGGCGATCCTAACTTTCCCCTCCACAATTTGTTCTCCGAACTTGCGCCATTTAGTGGCGCAATGTTATATGCAAGCCTGTCCAAAGCTGAGTCTTCCCGGTTCAGGTCTTGCTGATTTTCAAAAAAACATTCGGAGAACGAGATGAAACTAAACATTCTTAGACTCATCGTTGCTGTGCTGTGCTGCACGAGCGCTTTGATGGTTATCGCGAACGTTGGCGCGCAAAAATCGCTGCCCGTCGGAAGCGATTTTGCAGTTTCGCTGTCGAGCCTCGGCATCGCCACGCCGGCGCAAACACCCGCCGCCGCAGCCGCGCCAACGGAGAAAACTCTCGGCGAGACGGGCAAAAACATCCAGGTGCTCAAGAGTCTGCCTGCTTCGCAATTGGGCACCGTGATGCAGTACATCGCCACCTCAATGGGGCGGCGCTGCAACTTTTGTCACGTGAACAAGGGCGGCGACAACT
>DATGVD010000131.1:0-3556 GCA_035300785.1 Pyrinomonadaceae bacterium
GACAAATTCCCGGAGTGATTGTGCAAGGGCGCTACGATGTTGTCTGTCCGATCAATAGCGCGTGGTACCTGCATCGCGCCTGGCCGGAGGCTGACCTGCACATCACGCCCGATGCCGGACACTCGATCATGGAGCCGGGGAATCTGAGCGCGCTGGTTGAGGCGACTGATAAGTTTCGCTGACGAGCAATCGGTCAACACCAAGTTGTGTCCGGTGACTCTTTTCAAGACTTAACCGCAGAGACCGCAGAGTTTCTCGCAGAGGCCGCAGAGAAAGACTTCCTCCGCGGCCCTCCGCTATTCCTCGGCGTTACTCTGCGGTTAGAATCAGTTGCATATTCACACTTCCTGAGCGCAGGGGCCTGCCGGATGCTACCCGTGAATCACGGGTTTAGAGCCCCGTGCCAGGGCCACAATTTTGACACTTTCCGCCAGCCTCGCGTAATATCAGCCTCTATCATGAACGCGCGGGTGCTAGTTCTGAATGCTTCTTTCGAGCCCATCAACGTGTGCACTGAGCGGCGCGCGGTGGTGATGATCTTTAAAGGCGTAGCGCGCATGGAAGAGCACAACGGGCACATGCTGCATTCCGAGAAGCTCGCGTTGCACGCGCCCGCGGTGATCAGACTGACTGAGTACCGGCACATTCCGTACGAGCGGCGGTCGCTTTCACGCAAGAACATTTTGCTGCGCGATCATTCGTCGTGCCAATATTGCGGGAAGCAGTTCGCGCCATCTGAGTTGACCCTGGATCACATCACGCCTCGTTCGCGCGGTGGAGAGTCGGCCTGGGACAATCTGGTGGCTTGCTGCAAGCGTTGCAATCATCGCAAGGGCAACCGTACACCGGAAGAGTCGGGAATGCATCTGCTGCGCCGGCCGCGCGCGTTTTCGCTGCACGTGAATCGCCAGATCATGCGCTATCTCGGCCGCGCCGACGAGACCTGGCGCAAGTATCTCTTCTATGAATCGGATGGCAGCACAGAGCTGTGCGCGCGCGGATGATGACGCCGGCCTGACGGCGTAAGGAGAATCGTCATGAATGTTTTGCTGTTCGAGATCGCCAGCCCGACGATCATAATCCTGGTCGTGGCCGCAATCTTTTTGTTGTTCGGCGGCAGCAAGCTGCCGCAACTGGCTAGAGCGCTGGGTCAGAGCAAGAAGGCTTTCAAAGAAGGCATAGACGACGCGGACCACGAAGATAAGGCGAAGTCTGATGCGCGCGGCTCACTCGCATCCGTCGATGATGAGGCGCTGTTTGAGGAAGCGCGGCGCCGCGCGCAACAAATGCGCGCGGATGAAACTAAGAAGATCGAACACTGACGAGGGCGACACTTTTCCAAGCGCTGTAGGCGCTGCATATTTATAAAGATCAATCTATACAAGTCACCGGCGCGAAAGCTTGAGCTTTCGCGCCGGTGTCGATCTAGTGTGAGGATGCCGCGGCTATAAATATTTCATGCCTACGGCACTTAGACTCTGTGCATTCACGCGGACGCTCTCACTGTGTCCTGCTCTTCGTTCCCAACACCAGCGTCGCCTTCAGCGTCAATGAAAAGTCACCGCTGTGTCGCTCTTCATCGATGATCCGCTCGAGTTCCTTCATAACTTTATTTCGCGATGCTCTCGGCACGGACTGAATCCAGGTCGGCAGGAGAAAGTCTGTAATCAGCGGTGAGTTGAAAAACTGCTCGCCTGATGCGAAATCGAATTCCTCGATGTTCGTCCATGAAGTTACTCCCTCAAGGCCGGCGTGTTCCGCCCATTCCTCCGCGTCGCGGACAGTCGGGCGTTCGACGATGAGTTTTTCGACCTCGGCTCCATGTTCGTCCAGACCGGCGCTTAGCAGCGCCTCCCAATAGATTGAAAAGAACTCGCCGAAGCTCGAGGCCGTTGGCAGCCACCACGCGACCGTGGCGCCGGGCCGGGCTACGCGAACCATCTCGGCTATCATCTCCGGCAGGTGCGGCGGCGCGACCATCGAGCCGTTGCCGAGCACGAGATCGAACTCGTCATCATGAAACGAAAGGGCACCCGGGTCCTCACGGCTGAATTCCGCTTCTTGATTTACTGCCACGGCCTTAGCTCGCGCCAGTTCAAGACACTCTTCATTTTCATCCGCGCACAGCAGCGTCAACTTGTCGCCGGCGCGCGCCTGCAAAGCCAGCGCGTGCGCGCCAGTGCCTGCCGCGAGATAGAGCGCGCGCCCCTCTTTGGGTAACTCGACGTGCTCGTCGGCGAGTTCCGCAAACCGCTCGCCCCAATCAGTGGCGATGTAGAGGTCTTCGAGGAAGGCGAGTTCTTTCTGTGATTTCATTGAATTTCACCACAGAGGAACGAGAGGAAGAGTTGAAGGCAGTAAGACTATTATTTTCCGGGGTCTTTCTCTGTGTTCTCTGTGGTTCGATCATCTTCGTAATAAACTTTTCCCCGCAACTTCTCCGGCAAACACTCCATTTCATCTTTCGCGGATTGGTCGCTGTGAACATAGCGATAGTCTTTGCCATAGCCGATGTGCTTCATCAGCGGCGTCACCGCGTTACGAAGATGCAGCGGCACTGGTTCGCGCGCCGTTTCGACGGCGTCGCTGTTGGCCGCAGAGTAAGCGCGCAGCACCGCGTTCGATTTCGGCGCGCGCGCGAGATAGATCGTCGCCTGCGTCAGCGGGAACAACGCTTCGGGGAATCCGATCAAGTGCGTGATTTGGGCGGCGGCCGAGGCCTGGAGCATCGCTTGCGGATCGGCGAGGCCGATATCTTCGGAAGCCAGAATGCAAAGCCTCCGGGCGATGAACAGCGGATCGGCGCCGCCTTCGATCATCCGCGCCAGCCAGTAAAGCGCCGCGTTCACGTCGGAGTTGCGCAGAGACTTGATCAGTGCAGACGCCAGGTTGTAATGCTCTTCGCCGCCTTTGTCGTAAGCAAACTGCGCGCGGCCCAACGCTTCGATCAGCGTCTCGCTCGTCACCAAACGTCCGCCATCTTTATTCGGTTGCGTCGATTCGACCGCGGCTTCGAGCGCGGCCAACGCGACGCGCGCATCCCCGCCGGACGAATGCGCGAGCTGCGTGATCAGCTTATCGGAGACTTCGGGATGCAGACTCGCGAGTCCGCGTTCTCCATCAGCCAGAGCGCGCCGCAAGATCGTTTCCACTTCATCATCACTGAGTGGGTTTAGCACCAGCACGCGCGACCGTGAGAGCAGCGCGCTAATAACTTCAAACGAAGGATTCTCCGTCGTCGCGCCGATCAGCGTGACAGTTCCGTCTTCGACCGCAGGCAACAGCGCGTCCTGCTGAGCTTTGTTGAAGCGATGAATCTCGTCGATGAAAAGGATGGTGCGGCGGCCTCGTTGGCGGACCAAACGGGCTTCACCGATCGCTCGCCGCAAATCTTTCACGCCAGAGAAAACGGCCGAGAGGGCGATGAATTCCGCGTCAGTCCTCTCGGCCAGCAATCGCGCCAGAGTCGTCTTGCCGGTACCTGGAGGTCCCCAAAGAATCAATGACGGAAGCGTTGCACCACTTTCAATCAAACGGCGAAGCACGCGCCCCTCGC